>JACZYK010000015.1 GCA_022571135.1 Bacteroidota bacterium | reverse complement strand
GGTCGCTCTACCCGAAGGGCGTCCGCATCGCCATCGACGCCCACTCTCTGAACCCGCGCGGATCGGATCAGGAAGAGGCCGTCAGGAAGGCGTTCTCGAAATGCACGACCTCTCCGACGGCTTTTCCCGGCACGGGAAAGAGCCTTGCAGACAGCGGTTTCCGGTATTTGTGGGACAGGGAGGCCACGTCCAGAATGATCGATGTGAGATCATCGACCGTCGCATCGCCCGGGAGAGGGACAACGTCGAGACCCGTTCCGCACACACTCGAATAAAGGAGTAGATCCTGGATATCGTACGTCCCTTCCGCGGCGCGTTGCGCGAGCACCCTGTCCTCCAGCACGGGTAGCATCAGACCGGAATAGCCACACGTTTTAATGCTCATGCCTTTCAGTGCGTCCGTTATGGTTGCGCATGCGGAAAGCGTCAGAGGACTTCCGAAAGGCGCGCGAATCAGGGTCTCGACGGCCTCCCCGATGCTCGCTTCGAGGCCCGGCGCCGGGGACGTATCAATTCCGAGATAGCGCCTTCCTCTCTGCTCCGATATTCGAGTGGCGAGCTTCTCCACGGGCGCACAGGCCGCGTTCATCCGCGCGGTCAGCATTTCCCCGGCCAGGCTCAGGCCGGCCGCTTCCTTGAACACTTCCACAACAAGACCGGCAGATTCCAGGCCGATGGCAAACGCATCCGGGCCCCGGTGGAACGCGGCCGGGAAGAACGGTGTCCCGGGCGGACAGTACGCGGTCGCGGCAAATCTGAAATTCCCTTCACCACCCGGCGTTGCCTCACCCAGGGCTTTGATTACCTGTCCGGCCGACCACGCCGCATTGTGATGCAGGCCGTGTTCCGGCGACGCGACATGTATAGTAAAACTGATGTTGCTCGTTTCGTTGATGAGCTCGGCTGCCCACTCACCGACGCCGTCCACGCGATCATCCACCGTGATGACCGGACCGATGTTGAACATCACATTGCGTTCCGAGGCGAATTGATCGAACGAATTGACGACTTCCAGGCCCTGAGCGCTCATCCAGTCGGGGAGATATTCGGCGAGCGCCTGCGTGGCGATCCTCAGCGTCTGGACTTCGTAGTCCTGGGCTTCGAAATCCTTCCGGGCCCTATCCAAAAAACGGAAGGCCTGTTCCATTTTCTCCATATCAGTGGCGCTTCGAAGCTCGATGCCTGCCGTAATGGTCCGAATGCGGAAGCTCTTCCTGATTGGAGGCCTCAAACGCACGGCGGGCTGCATCAGAAGGCCGGCGCCGAGCAGTCCGAAAAATTCACGCCGTGAAAATGGTGTCCTCATTTTCTTATACCTCAGATCCGACGTTACGAATCAAGGCGGATATAGTCATCACAGAAGACATCGAGCTTTTCCTTCAGGTGGCTCGCGATGACAATCGTACCACCCGAATCCTTAAAATCACCGAGCAGTCCGGGCCTCCTGCACGCGCTGAATCCGATCGGCGATCTACCTTACGACAGACACTCTCACGTGCGAAGGATACCGATCTGACCTGTAAACACGGTGCGTCGCTACCTGAAAATCGGACTCCGTCGCCTCGAAAATGTTTGGTACGTACGTCTGCGGATTACGGTCGATGAGCGGAAACCATGTGCTCTGCACCTGAACCATGATTCGGTGGCCCGCGCCGAAGGTATAGCTCTGTGTATGAAGATCGATTTCGTAGCCGAATACGACACCGGGCGTAATCGGCTCGGGCGTCTCGAAACTGTTACGATAACGACCTCGGAATACTTCGTTCGATACCATGAGTTCGTATCCCGCCATCGTAAAGTCATCGGGGACCTCCTCGGGATAGACATCGATCAGTTTAACGATCCAATCGGCGTCGCTCCCCGTGGTCGACGCATACAGATGGGCCACGACGTCTCCCGCAATCGTGAAATCCTCATCGAGAGGTTCCGTTTCCCAGGTCAGGACATCCGGCCGGTCGTCCACGAATCGCTGATCTTCCACGAGCCAGGTTCGCCACGTCGATCCGCGGGAATACGTCGCCTGAATCGGCCGGGGCCGGTACGGAACAGGGTGTTCGGGATCGGACACGTATTCGTCGTAAGAACCGTCTTCGGTTGACGCAGGCGGTTCAAAGGACAGGCGCCCGTCGGCGCGGAAGAAGAGTCCACGCTCCTCGGTATCCGATTCCGGCGGCCAGGCATCCCACTCGCGCCAGCGATTCGATCCGGCTTCGAAGGTGAGCGCTTCGGGAAGATTCAATTCCCCTTTGTCCTTCAGAAAAAACGCAAACCAGGGAGCCTGGACCTCTTCGCGGTAATACTGGGAGGTCGCACTTCCGAACTGAATTTTCCCCAGGCTCTCTCCGGTTCCACGCGACCACATGCCATGATTCCAGGGCCCTACGACCAGATAATTGATATCCTCGGTGTCGTACTCTTCGAGCGCGTCGTAAATGCGAACCGGCCCGTAGAAGTCTTCCTGATCCCACCACCCGGCGACGTTCAGGGTCGGAACCTTTACGGCCGTGATGTGAGGAATGAGCGTCTGCCGCTTCCAGAAATCGTCGTAGTCCGGATGGGCCACGTAGTCATTCCAGGTCGGGATCTCTCCGTGCAGGTATTTATCGTTGACATTCGAAAGCGCACCGAGCTCCAGATACCAGTCGTACGTATCGTAGCGATCGAACGAAAACTGTTCGGTTTCTTTGGAGGTCTCCATCATGGCGGCGTATTCGAATCCATAGCTCAGGCGGAAGGCGCCGTTGTGATGAAAATCATCACCGAGCCACATATCCGCTGGAGAGGCCTGCGGAGAAATGGCACTGAGAGCCGGATGAGGATCGAGCGCTCCCATGATGGTCGTCCAACCATCGTAGGACACTCCCATCATTCCCACTCTGCCGTTGTTCATGGGAACGTTTGCGAGCATCCATCCAATCGTATCGTATGTGTCGGTCCCCTCGTCGAGCGACTCCGTGTCTCCGGACGCGCGGGCCGGACGCTGCATCACGAACGTGCCTTCCGAGCCGAACCGTCCCCGGATATCCTGGAAGGCGAAAATATATCCTTCCTCGGCCAGCTCCTTCATCGAAGATCCGAATGACCGGTGTGCCCGCTCGATCCCGTACGGCGTTCGCTTCATGATGATGGGCAGCGGTTCGCGCTGATCTCTCGGGCTGAAGATCTTCGTGTGCAGACGCACCCCGTCACGCATCTCGATCATGACGTCGATTTCGGCGAATCGATCGGCTATCTCGTCCTGCGTCGCGCAAGCGGATGCGGTCCACAAAAGCACTGTTGCAATTAAGACGGTCAAAGAGCGGCGATAATAATGCTCGTACATCATGACGATATCCTGAGGTTTCGAATACAGAAAACGAGGGACGACCTCCGTCAGGGAGCTTGTGGAGGGACCAGCGAAAAACCGAGTTGTTGGTACATGTCCAGTACATTCCAGAACGTTTCGTCCTCATCGATTTTTCCGTCCACAGTGCGTGTGATCGCAAATGCTTCCAAACGAAACGCCTTGCCGGCCGCCAGGAGCGCGCCGACATGGCGCTCCAGAAGGATTGTCACTTCTTCCATCGTCAGCGTCTGTTCAGCCGCCTGTTTATAGCCGAAAGACAAAAGACAGATTATTATGAGTGTGGCGTAGAATGCTCGAGCATTGGGCTGTGATCTAATTTTCATGTCCGTCTCCGATTCGGTGGGGATAGATTCGACTATCTTACGTGGCCTCTCGGTACTACTTCTTTTGCCAGGTGTAATCCATTCCGGGTGTCCTTTCCTCAACCATCGGAACGCGGGAACGCTTCCGGGATATACCCCGCCGTAACCAAAAAAGTCAAGGAGATGCCGCAGTATCTTTTGATCGTCCTGCTTTCTCTAGCTCTCGCGTCAGCGGCGCTTCTCTGGCCTCGTATCGGCATTCTCGAACGACTACGAACTGCCCGGGCGTTGTCCGAACGTGCTCTTCTGGAAGACTATCTGAAACACATTCATGCGCGAGAGCTCCAGGGAAATCTGGCGACGGTCGAATCGCTCGCCGGTTCGTTTCATCAGAGGATGTCGAGCGTGGTGGAACAACTGGCCGAGTTGGAAAAACGTGGACTAGTCCAGATTACGGGTGGAGGAGCCATCCTGACACGGCAAGGGAGTAAGTTGGCACTACAGGTCATCAGGGCGCACCGACTCCTCGAGCGATACCTCTTCGATGAATTGCGCGTTCCTCTCGGATCGCTTCATGAGGAGGCCGATCGCCGCGAACACACCATGTCGCGGGCTGAAATCGACGCTCTGGAGGCAAGATTGGGCTTCCCGATACGCGATCCGCACGGCGATCCCATCCCGACGGGTACGGGTTCAATCGAAAGGGAAGAAAGCCACGCCCTGATAGACTGGGAGATCGGGAAACCTGCCATGATCGTGCACCTCGAAGACGAGCCGGCCGCCATTTTTTCGCAGGTCGTCAAGTCCGGACTCGTGACCGGCATGTCGATCGAAATACTCGAGGCTGATGACGGCAGTCTCGTTCTCTGGGATGGGGAAAGAGAATACGAGTTGACCCATGTTGCAGCGGCGAATGTATTCGTCCGAGAGCTGGCACACCCGGTACGACCACCGCTGTTACTCACGTCTCTACGCTCCGGAGAAAAGGGACGCGTCGTGGGGCTGAACAATGAGGGGCTCAGCCGGAGACGCCTGCTCGACCTCGGTCTAACGCCCGGCACGGAGGTATTGTACGAGTTTGACGCCGCGCTGGGGAGTCCACGCGCTTATCGGATCAGAGGAGCCCTCGTGGCGCTACGATCCGAGGAAACGGACAGGATCGAGATCGAGCGAATCGTCACACCGCAGCCAAGCGATTCCCCATGAGCCTGGCGAAATCCATGTCGTTCTTCTGTCGTCCTTCGAAAAAAGCCTGTGAAGGGTGCGGCACGGGCGGACTCCAGCTCGGACTCGATACCGAGGGGTGGGATTTTGTCGTGGCGCTCGCGGGCAATCCCAATACGGGTAAGAGCACCGTATTCAACGACCTGACCGGACTCAGACAACACGTAGGCAACTGGCCGGGAAAAACCGTCGTCCGGGCCGAAGGAGGTTTCGCCGTCGACGGTCATCGCTTCAAACTGGTCGACCTCCCGGGTACGTACTCGCTCCTCTCCGCGTCGACAGACGAAGAGATTGCCCGTGATTTTATTCTCTTCGGGCAGCCCGATTGCACCGTGATCGTCGTCGATGCGACCACGCTCGAGAGAAATTTGAACCTCGTACTCCAGATTCTTGAAGTCACGGATCGTGCCGTCGTCTGTCTGAATTTGATGGATGAAGCGAGGCGTAAGGGCATCAGAATCGACGATCAGGCACTGTCTGAATATCTTGGAGTACCGGTCATCCCCACGATCGCCCGGACCGGGCATGGCTTACCCGAACTCACCCGGGCAATCCGTAGCGTGGCCGTTGGCGACGTAATTACAAAACCCCACCGGATCAACATGTCGGGTGAACTCCGCGAGGCCGTCACCGATATTGCTTGTCGACTACAAACGACGAATCCCGGTCTTTCGAATGGAAGATGGGTTGCCATGCGCCTCCTGGAGGGCGACGAGAGAGTCAGCGAGGCAGTAGAAAGTGGGGGATTCTCGGTGGATTCGTCTCCTCAGAAAGACATCCTGAGGCGCGCTGACGAACTTCGGCGGAGCCTTCAGAGCTCGTTTCGCGATCAGATTATTCATGCCATATACAGCGACGCAGAGTCGATCGCCGACCGCTCGGTAAAGTCTTCACGACCCGAGGGGCGCAATTGGGATCAAACCCTTGACCGCATCCTGACGTCGAAAATATGGGGATTGCCGATCATGTTTCTCGGGCTCGCCCTGTTGTTCTGGATCACGATCGTCGGCGCCAATTATCCATCCAGTCTGATCGCACAGGGACTCTTCTGGTTCGAGGGCGTTGCGGCCGACGGGTTTGAGGCCATCGGGGCACCGTGGTGGCTTACGGGCTTTCTGTGGCACGGCGTTTACCGGGGTCTAGCGTGGGTTACGGCGGTCATGCTCCCGCCAATGGCGATCTTTTTTCCCATGTTCACGATACTCGAAAATCTTGGATATCTGCCCCGTGTCGCATTCAATCTGGATCGAATATTCAGGTTTGTCGGCGGACACGGAAAGCAGGCGCTCACCATGAGCATGGGATTCGGATGCAACGCCGCCGGCGTGATCGCCTGCCGGATCATCGATTCTCCGCGAGAGCGGCTTGTCGCGATCCTGACGAATAACTTCGTTCCGTGCAACGGCCGATATCCGACACTCATCATGCTGGCGGTCGTTTTCGTGGCAGCCTCCTTCCCTCCCGCACTCGCCTCCGTGGTGGCTGCAGGCGCGGTTGTCGGCGCTGTAATGGTCGGTATTTTTTTCACATTTCTTGTCTCGTGGGCGCTTTCCAGGAGTGTTCTCAAGGGTGAATCGAGCAGTT
Source organism: Bacteroidota bacterium (assembly GCA_022571135.1). Taxonomy (GTDB): domain Bacteria; phylum Bacteroidota; class Rhodothermia; order Rhodothermales; family UBA10348; genus JACZYK01. The sequence goes on along the minus strand of JACZYK010000015.1, from coordinate 12,568 downwards.
TTACGCTTGAACTTTCACCCTATCGGCGACCTAACATCGGACAGATCATCTATACTTCTCTGATTGATCGTACGCTCTTCGTGCTCTTTCGCGCGATCGTGATGGCGGCTCCTGCCGGCGGACTGATTTGGTTGCTTTCGAACATCAGCGTCGGAGACCAGACGATCGCAATACACGTTTCGTCGTTTCTGGATGCTCCCGGTCGAGTGATGGGTCTGGACGGCGTAATTCTTCTCGCTTACATCGTGGCCATCCCTGCAAACGAAATTGTCGTGCCGACGATTCTCATGACGTATGTGGGTGGAGCGATGATGTTCGAGTTCGAAACGCTCGAGCAGTTGAGGGTGCTTCTCGTCGAGCAGCAAGGATGGACCGTATTGACAGCCGTAAGCCTCATGCTCTTTTCGGTCCTTCATAATCCCTGTTCTACGACCATCTGGACGATCTATAAGGAAACGCGAAGTATTCGGTGGACTACGCTCGGAGCTCTCATGCCGCTCGGTATCGCAATCATCGTGACCATCATCGTCGCGCAGACAGCTTATCTGCTCTTCTGAGACATCGTCTGAGCCGGAAGCGGCGGCGCCTGTGCGGTTCGGACACGGCCTGGTTTTCAACCCAGCATTCTTGCGACAATCTCTTTCAGAAACTTGGCCCCGACCATGGCCGTGACGCCGACCGGATCTCGATCCGGGTTGTACTCGACAATGTCGGCGCCGACGATCTTGCCGGGCATCTTCTGAATAATCCCGAGCACGTCACGAGTGGTCAACCCTCCAGGCTCGTGATGCGACACACCGGGAGCGAAGGCAGGATCGAGAACGTCCAGATCGAGGGTCAGGTAGACAGGGCCATCGATCGTAGCCAATGCCTCCAGACTCCAGAGGCGCGCCTCCACAATTTCAACAAGAAATCGCTCTGCCTGATGCCGTTGATGTGGATTCATCGTTCGGATTCCAATCTGCATCAGGCGGGATATCAACTTTTCCTCCATCACACGGGCAAACGGGCACGCGTGAGACAGACGGTTTCCATCCAGTTCGTCGTAGAGATCCGGGTGGGCATCGAGCTGAACGACCGTCAACTGAGAATATTTTCTTGAGTACGCTCGAAGAATTGGATAGGTGATCGAGTGATCTCCCCGAGCGTCAGCACACGCGAACCGGTTTCGAGAAGCTCAGCTATCTCCTTTTCAATTTGTTCGAAAGGAGGAGTGTTCTCATCGAACGACATATCGCCCGCGTCCCGCCAGCGTTCGTCCTCACCCAGATCAAAACCGGATTCGACGCACAGGTTCGTCGATCCTGAGCGAAGGGCTTCCCGTATTCTTTGGGGCGCTTTCGCCGGACCCTGCAGGAATGACGAGTGTTCGTCGAAGGGTACGCCCAGGACTGCTACAGACTGGAAGGGAAGATGGGAATTCATAACCGATTGACCGGCAACCAGCGTGGATTACTGTCGGATGCCGGATGGTTCGTGAGATTTCTCTCGCCTGATCCGTCCGCACCGATCACGTAGATTTCCATGTTGCCGTCTCGTCTCGAAACGAAAGTGAGCAAAGATCCGTCCGGCGACCAGGCGGGAGCAAGGTCTTCCGTGTCGGTTGACGTCAACCGCTCGACGTTCGACCCGTCTGCATCCATCGTGTAAATGTTCATAACACCCGCCCGGTCGGAACTGAAGGCGATTCTGCTTCCGTCCGGGGACCATGACGGATACCGGTCGTCGGCTTCGTGATCGGTCAGCCGCATCACTCCGGATCCATCCGAATACATCACGTAAATGTCCATCGAGTCGCCTGCAGGGTGGTATCTGTTCGATTGAAAAGCGATCCGTTCGTCCACCGGCGACCAGAACGGATGGCTGTCGGTTGCCGAGTGATTCGAAATATTGACCGGATCCGCTCCTTCGGCCGCGGCGACGTAGATCTCGACGTTGCCTTCCCGGTCCGAGTCGAAGACAATTCGGGTACCGTCCTGCGAGAAAGACGGATCGATATCAGCTGCAGGATGATCGGTAATGCGTACCGGGCCGCTCCCGTCCTCGTTCATGGAGTAGATCTCCTGGTTTCCGTCCCGACCCGAAATGAAGGTCACCTTGTGGCCATCCAGAGAGCCGGAGGGATGGTAATCGAGCGAATCGTGACGGGTGAGATTCGTCAGATCTGTACCGTCGGTGTTCATCGAGTAGATTTCCCCGTTTCCATCCCGATAGGTCTGGAAGACGATTTTGTGCGGAACTACGTCGGCAGTCGTGTCGGAGGAGGATCGTTCACCGGTATCTGAGCAGGACGAGAGAACGAGGACGACGGCAGAAACCGCCGCCGCGAAGCGTGCGGGTCGAACGGTCATGGCGCTGCGGGGTTGGTGGGCGTGAGGGCAATGTAATCCCGACGGCACGGGCTTCCAATTGGCCGTAGGAGGCCACCGACAATCAGATCCAGCGTCTTACGCGCGCGCAGTATTCGCTGAACTGACTCCCGAACGCCTCGGTCAAATAGCGCTCCTCCCTGGGGATAATCCAGTATTGGAAACCAGCCCATACGGCCGGAAAAAGGAGGACAGGCCAGAGAGCGTTGATGAGCAACGAAACGCCCAGATAGACCGCAAAGAGAGACGTATACCGGGGATTCCTGCTCATCCGGTATGGACCGTCTGTTGAAAGAATCTTTACCGGACGATTTGGCATCGTCGGATTGCCGTCCCGTGCAAACGTCCGTATAGCCCACACGTAAATCACACTTCCCAGCACAATCAGACACCAACCGATGACCGCCGCAAATGGGCTTTCCATTTGTCCCGCGATCGAGAGCGGCTTCCAACCGTGAAGCATCCGCCCGGCGCCCAGTGCGAAAACGAACAGAAGCGGCGGGGGCATGTGTACGCCCGGATGCGGCGGCGCGGTCGGATCACTGTTCTTTCGTGCCTTGTCGATCTCGTCAGGAGTTGTCTCCATCATTTCGAACGCGCGGAAAGCGCCGCCCCAATGGCGACTCCGATCCCCGCCCCAACCGCAACGCCTACGGCAATATTTCCCAGCGCGGCGCCGAGCGCCACGCCTACGCCTACACCGATCGCCATTCCGGCCCCGAATTTGTTCGGATCGATGGGCAGCTTTTTCGATTCCTTCGTCATTTTTTTCCCTGAAATCGTACAGCTGGTTTTATTCGTCTGTTAGTCGTCATTTCACGAAGAATAACTAATTGCAGCTGACCGGGCACGAAACCGATATAGGTGACCTCCTGCTGCATGCAGCCCGGAGGAATGATATAACCCGTTCAGTCGCCGACATTCAGGTCCTGGACCGCCGCGTCGGGGCCGTAACGATGAGTAGTGTAAGAGACGGGGCTGTCGGTGTCTCTCGTAATAGACATGCGACCACCATGTACATGGGCGGTGAGTTCGACGGGTGCGTTACCTGGCTTCTGGCTACCGAAACCGACTTTAGTCCTCGGTCGGATCGTCTGGATCGCCGGCCTCACGCCCGACGGTCTCAGCGTCATGTTCAGGCAAGCGGCGCATGTGCATCTCGATCAGGTCGAGTCATTCTTCTACGGGGACCATGGCATCGCGCATGGCTTCCTGGATGAGACCGCGAAGTTCGCCCGTACCGAGAATGCTGCCACCGCTTTCTGCACGGATTTCCTCACGTTTGAGATCGTTTTTCCACTTGAGGATCAAAGCGATGAAGCCAAAGACGATCAGAACGATGGATACAACGAATATATCGGGGCCGTCTTGCATCTTTGGTTGCCTCCAATCGGCACGGGATCGAACACGTACTCTCTCGTTCAATTAACGAATTTTAGTGTCCACCCGGACACGCGCGGAATCTACGCGTACAGGTCTGCCAATTCAAATATTCTGGCCGAGATCCGTCAGGCGCAGCGTGAGTGGTTCACTCGCTCACGGTCTTCGGTTTTGCCAGGCTTGACTCCAGCTCGTCTGCGTCGGCCGGCTGTGAGACTGCACGTAGGCATCCAGCAACCGCCGTATCATCTTCTGATACTGGGTGCCGTGCTGCCCGGCCATCTCTTTGAAAAACGAAACGCTCTCCCTGCTGAGTACGATGGTGATTTTCACCATGTCGTCCTTTTCGGCCAGCTGCCGCGGCGACGGCAACGCATCGGTAGGGACCGGCGTGCTGACCATTTTGTCGCGCCGGTCTTCGGGATGCTCTCTCATGATGCGTCTGAGCGTTATGTGTTTCGGATACAACAATCCAGTATGTGTCGAAGTTAATAACCATATTAATATATGGCTAATTATATGGATTACTATTTTTCCTTTGAACTGCAGGCCGAATCGGTATTTATCAACCACTCACGCCGGGAATCCGTTGATTGGGATATGCGACCTGTCGTAGGTTCACGCGTTCTAACGGGTATAATCTCCAGGTCCATGCGCACATTCCTCCGCCTTCTGTCTATCGCCCTGATTCCATTTCTGGCCGGCGAGCCCGCCTCCGCGCAGCAAGCGCTCTCTGAAACCGAGCAAGAAATTGTACGTCATGTCGACGCGAACAGCCACCTGGCGCTCGATCTGCTGGAACGAAGCGTTAACATCAACAGCGGATCGCTGAATTTCGAGGGCGTTCGGGAAGTCGGACGCCTCTTCGATGCTGTTTTCAGCGAACTGGGTTTTGAGTCGCGTTGGGAACCGGGGGAGGCGTTTGGAAGAGCCGGGCATCTGATTTCGACACGGGCGGGCAACGGCCCACACATCCTCATGATCGGTCATCTTGATACGGTTTTCGAACAAGACAGCTCGTTTCAGAAGTATGAAGCGCTGAGCGACTCGACGGCCAGAGGACCTGGCGTGACGGACATGAAGGGAGGCAATGTCATTATCGTCGAATCCATCCGGGCACTGGCCGATGCCGGAGTCCTTGACGAGATGACGGTGACCGTGGTTTTAATTGGCGACGAAGAATCGTCCGGGCGCCCCCTCGACACCGCCCGTCAAGCGCTTCGCCAGGCCGCCGACGCTGCCGATTACGCGATCGCATTCGAGAGCGGAGATGATAAGCCGACGACCGCCGTGGTGGCCCGGCGCGGGTTTACAGGCTGGCGGCTGGACGTGCAGGCCAAACCGGCCCACTCATCGATCATTTTCAAGGATGAAATCGGATTCGGGGCGATATACGAGGCAGCGCGCATTCTTAACAGATTTCAGGAAGAACTCGTGGGCGAGCAGTACCTCACATTCAGCCCCGGACTGATTTTGGGGGGCACGAGCGTCGATTTCGATGAATCCGAGTCAAGAGGAACAGCGTTCGGAAAAACCAACGTGATCGCTGAGCACACAGTGGTCACCGGCGACCTGAGAACCATATCTCCGGAGCAGAGGGAAGCCGCCAAAGAAAAGATGCGCGCGATTGTCGCCCAGACGCTACCCCACGCTCTTGCCAATATCGAGTTCGCCGACAGTTACCCGCCGATGGCTCCAACCGAGGGAAACTACCGGCTGCTGGAAATGCTTAGTAAGGTCAGCCAGGATCTGGGATTCGGACCCATGACGGCTGTAGATCCGGGGGCTGCCGGAGCGGCCGACATCTCCTTTACGACCGGGCTTGTAGAGATGGCTCTCGACGGCCTCGGTATGATGGGAGACGGTTCGCACACGGTGGACGAAACCGCCGATCTGCGCTGGTTGCCGGCACAGACGAAACGGGCCGCCGTGCTCATGCACCGGCTGACGGAGATTGAGGGAATGGACTGATCTGCCGCTCAGAAGCGTAATCGGCAGGGTGGTGGCGCCACACCCGCAGAGCTATCTGTCCTCCTGCTCCGTCACGGCTACGCGCGATAGTTGTCCGCCTTCCAGGTTCGAATCGCCTTCTTGATGTCGACCTCGCTCATGCCCTCCGATGCGGCACGGGTCGAAAGCTCATCGTACTCACCGTCGGAGGCAAACCGCAGTCCGATGATCTGGCGGATATCGAGGCGCGAGTCGAGGAGAGTTCCCGTCCGGGCGAAGTTGCGGAGATTTTCTTCTGCCCGAATCGCCCTGTCCTGGGCTTTGAGAGCAAAAATCCGCATGAAGAAGAAACACATACCTACCGCTACACTCATCGCAAGGATCAGAGAAGCACTGTAGATCCCTTCTCCGCCCATGGACTTGAACAAATTGATGCAGGCGCCCATAAACGTCGCTACGATCAACGCAAAAGTGAAATAGTGGTAGGCGGGAACCATTCGGCGGTGGTTTGAATAATTTTGCTGATCAGCCATATATATTTCTAGGGGTTTTTATGGGTGGGCGGAATCTATCAAAGTCGCGCCTGTTTTGCGAATCGGCGAACCCTGCCCCGTGACGACTACAAGATCCGGAACGACATATATGAGCGGGCCGCCGCTCTCGCATTCGGCCGCTCCAAAACAACCGCCCTCATTCCGTCGCCGGCAAGACCAGAAGCCCGGCACGGCTCTCCAGGTTGTCAACGATATCACTGAGACCGTCCAATTCTTCGCGCAGTTGTTCAAATCGAACGTACGCATCCTGCCCGGGTCTCTGATCCGCCCTCGACGTCATCTCGGATAGATAGTCAATCATGCTGAGCAGCATCGGCGGCGGATAACTGTCGGTCTTGTCGGTCTCCATCGCGGCCGTCACCCGGTCCAAGCCCTCTTCGATTTCCAGCGCGACCACGTTTTCCTGCTTGACCAGGTCGGCGATAGATTTTCTAATCTTCTCGACCCTTGCCATCGTTTGATTGGCGTCCGTCATGGTCCCACGAAGCATGAGATTAAAAGCCAGTTGAGCTTCCAGGTCGGATTTGGTGACCCCGTCGGCTGCAACGCGTGGATCCACGAGTACTTCGAAAGACCGCGTCTCGCTCCAGTCTCCGGCGGTCAACTTTGCCTGGTATGTGCCCGGTACTGCGAGGGGTCCACGGCCGGGATCGCCCTCCTGGTCGAGCGCTCCAGTATGACGCATATCCCATATGAATCGGTGCATTCCCGCTTTACCGCTCAAACCGGCGCGGCGACCTCCGAACGAAACGGGTCCCCGCATCCCCTGCGCCTGTCTTTCCTCGTCCTCCCCGGTATCGACCTTGATCTCCCGGATTACGGATCCCGAGGAATCAAGAATCTCCAGTTTGATTCCCTCTTCCGCCGAGGCCAGGAAATAATCCAGTCGAACGCCGGACAACGGATACTCCGGATCGGTCGCGCTTCCTCGTCCCCCACCACCACGAAAGCGGTATGTATCCCGGGGCCGGAAGAAATGGCGGTCGGTATCTACAATCTCATCGGTCAGTTGATGCAGTCTCGTCAGATCGTCCAGAATCCAGAATGAGCGCCCCATCGTAGAAAGTACGAGGTCCTGCCGATGCACCTTGATATCGGTTACGGGTGTTACGGGAAGGTCCAGTTGGAACGACTGCCAGTGTAGTCCGTCGTCGAAGGAGATAAACAGGCCGAAATCCGTCCCTGCGTAGAGAAGCCCTTCCCGATCCGGATCCTCGCGGACAACGCGCGTGGTGTAATCCGAAGGAATGCCGTTTGTGCCGTCGGTGAGATGCGTCCAGGTCTCCCCGTAGTCCGTCGTTCTGTAGATATAGGGGTGGAAATCGTTGAGCAGGTAGCGATACCCCGCGATGTAGACCTTGCCCGGCCGGTGGGGTGAAGGTTCGATACTCTGGATCCGGCCCTCGGGTGGCATTGCCGGCGGCGTGACATCCGTCCACGACTCGCCGTCGTCGCGCGTCACGTGAACGGGACCGTCGTTCGATCCGGTCCAGATGACTCCCCGTTCGAGCGGAGACTCCTCGATGACGTAGAGCGCGGAGTAGTGCTCTTCACCCGTAATATCTCTCGTGATCGGCCCTCCGGAGACCATCTGTCTCTCGTGCCGGAAAGCGGTGAGATCCGGACTGATGGTCTCCCACGTCTTCCCTTCGTCCTTTGTCCGGTGTACGAACTGCGAACCGTGATAGATGACATCCGGATTGTGCGGCGAGACTTCGATGGGCGCTACGCGCTGGAATCTATAGGGTAATTCGGACGGATTCCGCCCATATAGATTCACTGCTCCGACGTAATACTGCTGCTCCTGGCCCGTAACGCGGTTGTATCTACCGAAACGACCCTTGCAATTGCTGTAGACAATATCGGCATTGCCAGGGCGCGGCACGGCGGGACCAGTCTCACACCCGCCGATGGTTTCCCAGTACGCCGTCGCTCCGCCGGCACGTCCGCCGGGAGCAAGGCTGGGTACGGCGATGGTGGAATTGTCCTGCTGTCCCGCGTACACCCAGTAAGGAAAACGATCGTCTACATGGACCTGATAGAGTTCGGCCGTAGGCTGGTTTCTCTGGGTTGACCAAGTTTCTCCGCCGTCCAGCGTCACATTTGCCCCACCGTCGTTCGACTGGATCATGATCTCCGGATTATCAGGATTGATCCACATGTCGTGGTTGTCGCCGTGGGGCGTGGATCGCCGCTGAAAAGTCTCTCCCGCGTCGGTAGACTTATAGAACCTCTCATTGTTAATGTACAAGACATCGGCATCTGTTGGGTCGGCGTCTACGTTGGTGTAATAGAACGGGCGGTTCATTATGCCCCGCTGATCGTTGATAAGACGCCAGGAGTCTCCGCGGTCGTTGGACCTGTAAAGCCCTTCCTCTTCAATGGGTGCCTCGACGAGCGCGTAAATACGGCTGGGGTCGGCAGGCGTGACTGCCAGATCAATTTTGCCGATCAGCCCCTGTGGCAGGCCCGCTTCGACCTTTTTCCAGTTGGCCCCGCCGTCGACCGACTTATAAAAGCCGTCTTCTTCCGCCGCCCCGCTTATGATGGTCCATGGTTTTCGCTCAGCCGTCCAGAGCGCCGCATAGACTTCGTCCGGATTAGCGGGATTGAGTTCCAGATCGATGGCGCCCGTTCTGTCGGATACGTACAGTACGTGGGCCCAGGTCTGCCCGCCGTCTGTAGTTTTATAGACGCCTCGATCGGGATTAGGCCCGAACGGGCTACCCAGTGCAGCTACGTAGACGACCTCGGGATTCGTCGGATAGATGACGACAGCGCCGATCTGACCCGTATCTCTGAGCCCAAGAAAGGACCAGGTCTCGCCGCCGTCGGTGGACTTGTAGACACCTCTTCCGACAATCACGTTACTGCGTATTCCATCCGAACCCGTACCGACGTAGATGATATCCGGATCGCTGTCGGCCACGTCGATCGATCCGATCGAAGCGGTTTCGAAGTAGCCGTCCGAGATATTTCTCCAACTCGCCCCGCTGTCGGTCGTTTTCCACACGCCACCTCCCGTGGCACCCATGTAGAAGGTCCGGGGTTGATCACGGTGTCCGGCCACCGCGGTCACGCGCCCGCCGCGCGAGGGACCAATCATCCGGAAATCCAATCCATCAAAAAATGCTTCGTCGAAAATGACGTTGCCATCACTTTCTCTTTCCTGAGCAACCGTATCCGGGCTGAATCCGATCGAGAACCCGAGTGCAATCACGAGTCCCTTCGCAGCGGTGCGCATGCGTCTCCGATTCCAGTCAGTCATATGACGTCCTCTAAGATCCAGCAGGATGCGAAATTACGCGGCCGAGAGCCGTGAATAGTAGGCCACGGGTTAACGACTATCCGGTAGAGGGCCCGGAGTCGGGTATTCTTCGCAGACCCGTCAGTAGCCCGGCCATCGATCGCTCCGGCAGCCCTTTTCGTTCGCGATACTCGTGACGATCAGCGACCGGGATTATCTGCGTCTCCGGTCCGTAATACTGCCATTCACCCTCCTTCCGGTGGGAAGCCGACAGTGAAGTTAAAAGTCGATTCCGTCTCTGGAGCCGATAAGATAGATGGCGTTGCTGCTCAGACCTTTGAACACCATAAGCAGTTTGCTGTCGGATCCCACGATCTTGAGCGTTTCGTTGGTTTTTTCGTCGAGAACAATGCGTCTGCCCCAGTCGATCCCGTCGCGCGAAGACATCACGAAGATCTGTTTGCTCGTCCTGCCGTTCCAGGTCAGGTACATGCGGCCGTTGAACGCAGTGACCGACGGTCCACTCGAAGCCTCTTCATCAAGTCTAATCTTCCTCTTCCAGTCGATCCCCTCTTCCGACTGCATGACATAAACCGCATTGCTTCCGCTGCCGATCCATGAGATCATGAAGGTCGACGAATCGGGCATGACAGAAACAGTCGGGGCGTCTTTCGTCGTCTCCTCTGTCACGACCCGGCGGCCCCAGTCGACACCGTCACGGGAATGAAGCGTAATGATGCGATTGCTGTTGTCTCCCTTGAAAGCCAGCATCAACTGCCCTTTCACACCGACGATGGAAGGCCTGCGATCCGTATTTTCGTCCATCCGGATCTTGTTTCCCCAGTCGATGCCCTCGCGCGAGCGCATGATGTAGATAGCGTTGGACGACTCTCCTTTCCATGCGATATACAGGTGAGTTCCGTTGCTGGTAATGTCCGGGCTCTGGTCGGTTTTCTCATCCAGAGTAATCTTGGTTCTCCAATCCACCCCGTCATCGGAGCGCATCACGTATATGCGACCGCTGTTTCCGGCCCATGTGATATAGAACATGCCCTTGTGGAACGTGATTGATGCCCCATGGGGGCTTTCCTCATCCAGGCGGATTTTCTGTGCCTGGGCATCTGGATTAGCTGTGAATGAAATGAGGGCTGCCAGAATAAGCGGCCCGATACGCCGTGTTACTTTAAGTATTCGATTTCTAGACATGGTCTTCCCTGGATACGATTCGATGAATGAACCGAGATAATAGTCACGCAGACTCTGCAATGAAAGTCCGGCATTCCCGCCATTCCGAATGGGTTCGGAGCAACCCTTGCCGTCTTACCGTGGTCTGAGCAGTTTTATTCCGGCGTCGTAAGTCGGTGTAGCGCCGTACATACAGAGGACGGCCGCACGGAGCGGTGTGATCTTCATAATCTAAGAGGATATCAGCGTTCCGCGTAATGGAGGCGGCCGAAATGACGGGAACGTCTCTTCTCTTTTTGATATATAAAGCGACACACGCCTCCGCTCTCACCACTAGATTTCTGACTCTCCCGAGGCTCCCTACAAGTATTCTCGGCCGACATGGAATTCGACTTCCTGAATCTGTTCTCCGTTCTCTTTGCCGCCTGGCTGGCGGGATGGCTTGCTTCCCGGCTAGGCTATCCATCTGTGCTCGGAGGCCTGGTCGCCGGCATTCTGCTGGGCCCTCCGCTTCTCGGCCTACTGCACGGAAGCGAGGCGCTCTACGTGCTCGCGGAGCTAGGCCTTCTATTGATGATGCTCTATATCGGCATGGAGATTGATCCCCGCGAGTTGAAGCAGGCGTCCTGGGCCGGGCTTCTGGCGGCCATTGCAGGATTCTTCGTGCCATTTGGACTCGGGTATTTTGCCGCTACCGGACTAGGAAGCTCTCATCCGGTGGGACTCGTCGTGGGCATTTCTGCCGGCGTAACCTCGCTGGCGGTGAATTCCCGCATATTGCTGGATCTACGGATCCTGGACACCCGAATTTCACACGTGATGATGGCCGGTGCACTCATCGCCAATATTCTCTCTCTGCTCGTTTTTTCCGTCGTACTCGGAATCGTCGAGATCGGAGAGCTCGAACTGATGGGCGTCGCCACGATGCTGGGAAAAGCCGTCCTCTTCTTCAGCGTTACGGTTTTCGTCGGCCAGAAAGTATTTCCTTATATCGGGCGGTTAATGACCAGGTCCGGCCTCACCGGTCGACCATTTCACTTCACGCTCGTACTCATCCTGGCGGTGCTTTTCGGTGAGCTCGCCCAGATTGCCGGACTGCATGCTATTGTCGGAGCATTTATAGCCGGACTGTTCCTTCGCGAGAATGTGCTGGGACGCTCGCTCGCCAGCGACCTCAGAAACGCAGTGCAGGACACGTCGATCGGACTTCTGACACCGATTTTCTTCGTGACGGCGGGATTCGAAGTCTCCTTAGGCATTTTTGAAGGACAACTCGGACTCTTCGTTCTTATCGTCGCCGCCGCGGTGCTTGGAAAGACACTCGGAACCGCACTTTTTTACGTCCCCCTCGCACGCAACTGGCGGGAAGGCCTGGTTATCGGCGCCGGAATGAACGGGCGCGGAGGCGTCGACATCATCATCATCGCGATTGCGCTCGAAATGGGAATTCTCTCGCAGAGCGTCTTCTCGATCCTCGTCTTCATGGCGCTCCTCACGACAGCCGCTGTCCCTGTGGTTCTCAAGCATGGTATCGGCTGGCTGCGCCGAAGCGGAGAGCTGGTTCAAACCCTAGAGAAGCGAACCGGGACAGTTATCGTCGGAGCCGGACCGCTTGCTCGATCGCTCGCAAGACTGCTCAATCGAACCGAACCCGTCACGCTTGTCGACAGCAATAAACACTACTGCGTCGTAAGCAAGTCGGAGGGACTCAAGACGATTTGCGGCAGCGCGCTTCAGGAGCAGATTCTAAGAGAGGCAGACGCCGAGCGGGCGGAGAGGCTCATCGCCATGACGCCGAATATCGAAATCAATACCCTCGCCTCCCGACTTGCTCGAGACGTCTTTGAGATCCCTGAGATCCTGCTCCTCCAAACCGAGGATGA
>JACZYK010000249.1 GCA_022571135.1 Bacteroidota bacterium | reverse complement strand
GGCAGGCTCTATCGCTCTGGCCCCTTTCCTGAGTGCGGCTCGCGTGGAAGGTCCGATCTGGAAGAACCGCGTATCCGTGATCGCTTCGGTGCGACAATCATTCATCGAGGAGATTTTCCCGGACATGTTCGGCCAGCGCATGCCCTATCGGTTCGGAGACCGCTTTGGAAAGCTCCACGCACTACTCGGAAACAGCCACGCATTCTCGTTCATGGTGCTCGACACCGACGATCGGGGTGACATCGCCGGCACGAAGAAAACCTTCGATGGAGAGAAATTGTCCGAGGCCGTGAACGATAGCTCCGAAGTGGCCTGGACAAACCGTGTATTCGGTGGCAGTTACACGTATCGATCGAATCGCATCCCTCTCGTTGTCAGACTGACAGCCGGACGATCCGAGATGACGAGTGACTTCGGACCGCAGAAAGCGCCGGAAAGAAGTGCCGAGGTGTCCAGTACCGACCTGATAGCAAAAATCTCCTGGCTGCTGAAATCAGGTTCGATCAATGCCGGTGTATCCTATCGGAAATCGAAATTGTCCTATGTGCTCGACGGCATTTTCGAGGGCTTCACCCGGGATTCCCAGAATCTTACGGAGCTGGATGCGTATCTGGAGGCGGACCTTAATTTGCTGCAGAACCGCTTCAATGTGAATCCGGGCGGACATCTGTATGCTCTGAAGGACCGGTCCCGATCATGGCTCGATCCGAGAATCCGGGCTTCCTGGTATCCGAGAGGGCCCGATGGGAAAGTGCAGTTTCATGCCGCCTGGGGGATATACCGTCAGGCCGTCGTCGGGCTGAGCGACGAAAGAGACCTCGGGAATCTTTTCACGGTCTGGGTGAGAACTCCGGACGACTCCAACGTGCCGAAATCTGTCCACGCGATCGCGGGTGTCAACCTGCGTCTGGCTCGGTGGCTCAATTTTGCCGCCGAAGGATATCGCAAGACCTATGACGATCTCTCCGTTGCGGTCTTCAGCGCTTTTCCAGGATTCACGACCTCACTTCAGAAGGCCGACGGAAAAGCCACCGGACTGGATTTAAGACTAGACCTTCAGGACCGCCCGTTTGTCGGAGAGTCGGTACTCGACGCCTATATCAGCTATGCCTATTCTAACGTGGAGTATGAAACCCACGCGGGCGTCGTATACAATCCCGCTCACGATCGGCGCCATCAGCTGAACGCCCTGTTCCACGCCCAGAAAGGAGAGGTCGGATTGACGCTGCAGCTTCAAGTGGGTTCGGGCCTGCCGTTCACAGAATCCGGTGGATTCGACAAATGGATACTGTTGACGCCGGACGTGGATGTGAGTTCGTCGCCCGGCGTAGACCGTATTATCTATAACGACCCCTACCAAGGCCGGCAGCCGACATACGCGCGGATGGACCTCTGGATCGAAAAGCGCATCGACCGGGGGCGCTACGTGAGCACGCTTCGTGCCGGTGCGGTGAACATTCTGAATAGGGATAATCTCTTCTACTACGATCTGTTCACGTTCAAGCGCGTGGACCAGTTGCCGTTCATCCCGTCGGTCGGGTTCAAGGTGGAGCTGCGCTGACCTCTCGACCGGCGCGCGCGAGGACGCCTACTCGGGAAACCGCGATGCGTCCAGTCCCGGAATAACCTTCAGCGCATTTCGGTAATAGATGTGCCGGAGTACGTCGTCCGGTAGATCGAGCCCATACAGATTCCAGTGCGCGTGGTACTTCCGATAGTACTTGAAGAACTCGTCCGACGTTTCGAACGTCCGGAAGTAGACGCGGTACTCGTCCGGCGCCCAGGCGTCTTTGCCGAACATCACGCGCTCCTTGTACTCTATCAGAAACTTCCTCGCTGTCCGTGGCTGCCGTCCCAGTTCGCCCAGGACGGCGCCCACTTCGGTGTACATGTTCGGGAACTCTTCCATCAGTTTTGCCATGCCCGCCAGGTTGTTGGCATACCAGCCCATGTGAGCATTGATGAATGTCGTTCCCGGATGGCGCCGGAACACGTCGTGCTGCTCTCCCATGACGTCTTCCCATGAGGGATAGAGCTCGGGGTCCCGGTATCGGCCAGGTCTCAGTTTCAGCTCCAGCCATCGCTCGTTGTACCGGTCGCGGGGCAACCAGAATGACGCGGGTTCACCCGTATGGATAAGGACAGGAATGCCCAGTTCGCCGCATATGGCCCAGATCGGATCGATTCGCGGATCGTTCACCGCGACGCGTAGACTGTCCGAGTCGACGAGCGTCAGACCGAGATTCTTGTATATCTTCAGGCCCCTGGCTCCGTTGGCCACGTCTTCCTCCAACTGCTTTACGGCGCGCTCCGTCCAGCCGGGCTCACCGATCCCACTGAAATCGATGTTGGCGAATACGACGAAGCGATCGGGGTATCTGCCTTCCATACTCTTAACCGTCGCTTTCAGCCGATCTCCCCAGCCTCCGCTGAGGTTGATGGCGACGGCCATGTTCAGCCCATCCATGTCACTGATGAGCTCTGCCATCTGTTCGTCGTCGTACGCGGCGGCGCGGCGGTGATGGCTGTGCACGTCGATGAAGGGGTACTTCGCTCTATCGACGGGATGCTCTTCGACAACGAGCGTCGAGACGGGTTCGTACTCCTCTAGATTCATCGATTCCAACTGTTCCTGGGCCGCCGCCGGCGAGGCCATCAGAAGGAGCAAACTATACAGGGCGATTCGTGTGAACATATGTGTCGATGGGTCTGAAGCGCTCGGGATTGGAAAATTCTGAACCAAACCGAGCACTCCGGGTTCATGGGAGCACGCCTGCTAACGGTCGCCCGACACCTTCGTTTCCACCATTTTTTCGATCGCCTATTGATCTACCCATGTCGCTTCTCTCATCCACGGATCTGGATTTTAATCTCATCTCGGATTTTGAACCCACGGGGGACCAGCCGAAGGCTATAGAAGAACTGACCGAGGGATTAGCCCGGGGCGACAAGTATCAGACGCTTCTGGGAGCGACGGGAACGGGCAAGACGTTTTCCGTATCGCATGTCATTCGCAACGTGAACCGGCCGACGCTGGTGATGAGCCACAACAAGACGTTGGCAGCCCAGCTGTATGCCGAGTTCAAGCACTTCTTTCCCGAGAACGCTGTCGAGTTTTTCATTTCCTACTACGACTACTATCAGCCGGAAGCTTACATCGTCCATTCCGACACGTACATCGAGAAGGACATGTCGATCAACGAGCGCATCGACAGGCTTCGGCTGCGGGCTACGAGTTCACTCGTATCCGGTCGCAAAGATGTGATCATTGTCGCAAGCGTTTCGTGCATTTATGGTCTGGGGTCCCCGGACGAATACCGCGCGCAGATCGTACAGGTAAAGGTGGGAGAGGAGGTGCCGCGCAACGACCTGCTGCACGGGCTCATCTCGATCTATTACACACGCAACGATATCGAATTCGTACCGGGTACCTTTCGCGTCCGAGGCGATGTCGTAGAAATTTTTCCTGCCTACGAGGAGGATCTGGCCTATCGCATCGAATTCTGGGGAGACGAAGTCGAAAAAGTCAGCGTGTTCCATCCCATCTCGGGAAAGGTCATGTCGGAGACACACTTTCTCACCGTCTATCCGGCAAAGATATTCGTTACGCCGAAAGAGCAGCTGGAAAAGGCGGTCGGTTCGATTGAGGAGGAGCTCCGCTGGCGACTCGCCGTACTGCGCGAAAACGGAATGATGCTGGAGGCCCATCGCCTTGAACAGCGGACGCTCTTCGACCTGATGATCGAGCCGCAGGTAGGGCCCGGAGAGAATCACGGTCAAAAGCATGAGAATGAAGACCCGAGTTCCGGTCAAGCAGAAGCGAAAAGTGGGCGACAGGGAGGCCAGGCTCCGCCGCTGTCGGCGGTGCAGGAGATATCCTGCCGGTCCGAGCGCCGTCAGCCCCATCCAGAGCAAAATCGGTCTCTGGATCGCCAGTCGGACATGCTCGAGATGTTGGTTCATCTCCCCGCCGATACCGATCGTCTTCAGGAACCACTCGAGCATTCGTGACCTCCGAAAGGACCGTTTTCGTTGATTGTATCTCGAAAAGCAAGGCAAGAGGAACGAGTGATGATTGCGGAACTCGTTGTGGGGCGGTCGACCGACCGCCGCATCGTTCGGGGGCCGAGAGACCTTCAGGTCGGGCTTGTGGGCAGGTCGAGAGTCCCGCCCACAACCGAGGTTTTCTTCGTGCCTGCCAGGAGATCGTG
>JACZYK010000014.1 GCA_022571135.1 Bacteroidota bacterium | reverse complement strand
CATCTCCGTGCGGAGCCGCTCGGCCGACGATAGGTTGGTCCGTGTCCGACTCGTAGACTCATCCAAGAGTGTGCTCATAACGTGTGTCTCCAAAGAAGAAAGTTGCCGGTGATTGACAGTACGGTTTCGTCGAATGACAGTCGAAAGCGGGCATGACGGCGTCGATCGCCGCTTCGACATCGCTGACGATAGGTTCAGGCAGCGCAGGTGTGTGTCCGATCAACATACCGATTCGGTATTCAGGGCGGCGGTTGCGTCATCGATCGGGAGAGAGGGTGGGGTACAATGTGAAAGAATGAACGCCGCGTGGCCCGCCGGTCGGGTTAGAACAGATACGTCAGCCCGAACTGAAAGCGGTTGCGCACGACGTCTTCTTCGACGTACGGCGCATCCGTGACTTCCGTATACACCCTGTAGACGTCGTTGAATCGCTCCTGCATCCAGCCGAAATCCAGTTTCATATACCTGGAGAGCATGTACCCGATTCCGGCAGAGAAGTACGTCCTGTCCCGGTCGACGAAGCCGGCTACCGGACTCGTAAACGTTGCGTCGTGAGGATCGGGGTAGAAGGCCAATCCGCCGCGAAACGTGTACGATCCCATCTCATACGTCGCGCCCATTCGCAGATTGATAACGGCGTCGAACTGCTGACTGATACGTCGATTCTCGTCGTCAAACGATAAATCGTCCGCGCGAAGCTCCAGCTGCGACCAGTCGATCCACTCCACATCGGCCGACAACGTGACGCCCGATGTCTGGTATGACAGGCCCGCGCCCAGGTGCCAGGGCGTAGTGATTTCGTATTCGAATACGCCGCTCCCCTCTTTTTCGGACCGATCATCGCCGTAGATGAAGGCGTCACCGTTGTCGAATTCCGTCGAAAGAATGGTCCGGAAGTCTTCTTCCACGGAGAGCAGTGTCGGGGATTCGAGCGAGAACCCCACCCTCAGATCAGGCGAGACCTGGGCGGACAATCCAGCCCGGACGTTGACGCCGACCATGTCCGATTCAAAGCTCTGGGTGAACCGCAGAAAATCGAAATCCGTGGTTCCGTTCCTGCCGTCGTTGGCGTCGTCGATGTCCGTCTCCTCCAGAATCCGAAAGAATTTGTACTTACCGAAGGGAATATTAACCGAAGCGCCCAGAAAAATTCCCTTCGACGCCTCGAAGGCGGCTCCGAAATTCAACTCGCTCTGGCGACCCTCTTCCGTCACTGAACCCGCCTGGCGGATGGTACCCGCTGATACGGCGGGCCAGAAAGGCACAGGGTCTCCGCTATCGAATAGATTCTGATCGAAATCGATCGCGAACGTTTCGAACCCGATGAACGAGAGCGTCCGCGAGAAAACCGGAAATACCTCATCCCCTTCGAACTCGAAGTCTACCTCATTTGAGAGCGGCAGGAAGAAATCAGTAATGGAGTTGGAATCGTTGAATCCGTCGAAAGCGAGTTCCCGCTCCCACGTGCTGACCTGATTGAATGAAACCGCAAAAACAAACGAACCCCGCGTGGTCGGGTATTTGTAGACATAGGCAAGGCTTGAGAGGTCGCCTCTCGAACCATCCGATTCGATCGTCGAAAACGAGCCAGGAAGCCTGAACACCCCTTCATCGTTTACAGAGAGCGTTGAAAAAGAGCCGGAAAACGAGGACGCTCCGGCCAGGCCGAGGCCGGCAGGATTCACGAACATCGCCGACGCATCCGAGACACCGGCGATCCCGACACCGGCAGAACCAATTGACGTCGCCGTAACTCCCGGGAATCGCTGCGAAAACCGGAGCGCGTCGTCGCCACTCTGCGCGCGTGCAGGGACGACCGATAAAAGAAGAACAAAAAGCACGAATGAGATGCTTGCCAGAGCATATCCCGAGAATGAATCCCGTGCCATGACGTATACCTAAACTATTTATTTACAGTATATTATTTGAAACGAGAGTGAATCCCTTCAGGGCATAAAAAGGGCCCGTGCCCAACACGGGCCCTTCAAGACTGCGCTTTCAGCAGCCACCCTCCCAGTTTCTTTCAAAGCGATTTATCTGCGCCCGCCTCTACGAGATGACGATCGCGAGCTTCCTCCCCGGTTGCCTGACGACGAACGGACCGAGCTTCCCGACGAACGGCTCACCCCGGATGACCGTCTGCCACCTGATCGGCTGACGCCGCTGGACCTCGAACCCGCCGAACGGCTGACTCCGCTGGACCGCGATCCACTCGAACGCGTGCCACCTGATCGGCCGACGCCGCTGGACCGCGAACCCGCCGAACGAGTGCCACCTGATCGGCTGACGCCGCTGGACCGCGAACCCCGTTGGCCCGACCCGCGCGAGATCGCACTCCTGGAACCCGTGCCGTACGTTGTGCGGCCAACGCCCCGTGCCGATCGCGTGGTCCCCAGAATGCTTCTCGTTCTGCGTATAGACCTGCCCTTCACAGCCGTTTCCGAAGTACTTGCTCCCGTCCGAACAACCGATCGAGTGCCTCTCAGAGCGTTCTGATCGTCCAGTGTTGTCGCGCTGGCGCCCGACGATCGACCCGACGCGCCGCGGACCCCTCCGCGTGCTCCACGAATGTTCGAGACGAGCGAACTGCGTCCCATCGTCGAGCCTCGTGGCTTGTGCCGGCCTCTACCCAGAACCGCTACGGATCCGTATGGATAGTACCCACCGTAAAAGGGACTGTAAAAGGACCCGAATCGGGAGCCGTAACCGTATGCGAAGGAGTTATACCCGTAGTAGAATGGATCGTAGCCCCGATATCCCCAACTGTAAAACGGATCTCTCCAATAGTAATACGGAGAATAGAAAGGGTTTCCAAAGGTCAGAGAGAAACTGAAGCGGGAGCCGTAGTAGGGACTGAAACCATCACAGAACACCCTGTCCCAACATGAATAGTTGTAAGAATAGAACGGATCGTAAAAGCGTGAGAAGTACCGTCGATACGAATCGGGGCGAACGTAGTAGTCGTCGTAGTAGTACTCGCCTTCCTCGTCATAATTCTCGTCGTCAACGTAATCGGGAATGCGGTCATAATCCGCGTCCAGAACGGCCAATCTGGTATAGCATCCGCTCAGTCCTAATACCAGGAGGACGGCGATGATGCCTGTCGAGAGAAACCGTCGGCCACCGTCATCTAGATTCTGCATGTTTACTACCCCCAAAAGAGCTTCGTTCGCTATCCGACCCTGGCATACATCCGTTAGCGTTTTACAGCCAAAATGTTTCCACACCCGCGTCATTCGAACCGACTCCCTCTCCGGCCCGGCTCCCCGTCCCGATCTGCGCTCGAAGAAGCGCCAAAAAAGAACGTATCTTGGTTCAAAACGGGGTACCGCGAATCCTGTTTCAAAATAGGGCAAATACCGGGCCGACTGCCGAGACGTACGATATCCAAGCGTACATAGGTCCTCTTCCACAGAATCTGTACTCTATAATCTGCATTACTGTACACTATGGCCGACGCTATCACGCCGCGAGCCACCGATTATTCGCAATGGTATATCGATATCGTTCTACAATCCAAGCTGGCCGATTACTCGCCGGTGCGGGGATGCATGATTATCCGACCGAACGGATATGAGCTCTGGGAAAACATGCAGGCGGTTCTCAACCGGATGTTCAAGGAGACCGGCCACCGGAACGCGTACTTCCCCATATTCATCCCCCAGTCGTTCATGGCGCGCGAGGCCGCCCACGTCAAAGGCTTCGCGAAGGAGTGCGCGGTCGTTACACATTCTCGCCTGAAGGTCGATGCCAAAGAAGGCTTGATCGTCGATCCTGAATCGAAGCTGGAAGAAAATCTCATCGTTCGCCCGACGAGCGAAACGATCATCTGGGACACATACGCCAGGTGGATCCAGTCGTGGCGCGATCTGCCCATCCTGATCAATTCCTGGAATAATGTCGTCCGGTGGGAAATGCGCACGCGACTGTTTCTTCGTACCATGGAATTCCTTTGGCAGGAAGGTCACACGGCTCATGCGACGAAGGACGAGGCTGTGGAAGAGACTCTCAAGATCCTGGATATCTACGCAACGTTCGCCGAAGAATGGATGGCGATACCGGTCCTCAAGGGCGCCAAGACGGCGAGCGAGCGGTTTGCCGGGGCCGAAGAAACCTACTGCATCGAGGCCCTCATGCCGGACGGAAAGGCGCTCCAGGCGGGCACGAGCCACTTCCTCGGACAGAATTTTGCGAAGGCCTTCAACTGCCAGTTCCAGAACCGGGACAACGAACTCGAATACGTATGGGCCACGTCGTGGGGTGTTTCGACGCGGCTCATCGGCGCCCAGGTGATGGTCCATTCGGATGACAACGGACTGATCCTGCCGCCGAAGCTTGCACCCACCCAGGTCGTAATCGTCCCGATATACCGGAAAGACGAAGAGAAAACGGCCGTACTCGAGAGCGCGGAGCGGATCCGTACGGAACTCGACGACGCCGGCATACGAGTAGAACTTGATGCGCGAGAGGGATATCGGCCCGGCTGGAAATTCCACGAGTACGAGGTGCAGGGTGTGCCGGTGCGACTTGCGCTCGGCCCGAGAGACGTTCAGAACGGCACGATCGAACTGGTGCGCCGCGACACTCGGGAGAAGGAATTCGTCCCGCAGGAAGGCCTCACGGAGCGGATCCGCAAAACGCTCGATGACGTGCAGCAGGAGCTCTTCGACCGCGCCCTCGCCTTCCGCGAGGCCCACACGACGCGAGTGAACACGTACGACGAATTCAAATCGGTCCTCCTGGAAAAAGGCGGATTCATCCTCGCTCACTGGGACGGTACGGCCGAGACGGAGGAACGCATTAAGGCGGACACGAAAGCCACCATCCGGCTCGTTCCTCTCGACCAGGAGAAGGAAGACGGCGAGGACCCAGTGACGGGAAAGCCGTCGAGCGGGCGCGTGTACTATGCGCGGGCTTACTAGATCGCCCCGAGCACTATTTCGATTGAAGAATGACTGAGCCATCCATAGTGAGAGACCTTCCGGACAGGGTCGCAAATGTCCTGACGTACCTCATCAATCCACTCATCCTTCCACCCGTCATCGTCACGCTCGCGGCGGCTCATACGGGTGCGAGCAAGGGCGCCCTTTGGTGGATCGCCCTCTCGTCCGGACTGCTGTATTTCCTCATTCCGGTCGGTGTGCTGCTTTATTTGATGGCGCAAAGCAAGATTCAGTCACTGCAGATACGTGCCCGAGAGCGAAGATTATTACCGCTAGTTATCGGATTCGGGCTGGCGCTTACCGCCATTCCGGTGATTGAACTCGGCTCGGGCGCCTCGCGCGAGATCGTCGGGTGGATCACCGGTTGCTTCGCGGTCAACATTCTGATTCTACTCCTCATCACGCGCGGCTGGAAAATATCGCTGCACGTGGCCGGCGTTGCGAGCCTAACAGCTTTTCTGTGGTGGGTCGCCTCACACGTATCTGCCGGCGAGACGGCCGGCCTTCGACTCACGATATCGGGCGCTCTCGCGACGTTCATTCTGACGCCGCTTATGATGTGGTCCAGGCTGCGCACCGGAGCCCATACGATTACTCAGGTAATAGCAGGAGCGGCTTTCGGAGCCATCGTCCCGCTCGCTGAGCTCTACATTCTCCAGGCCCTCAAGCTGTTTCCCTCCTGACCGGAGGATCTTCGCGCTCTGGCACGGGAAGTATTTCAAGCCGCCTTTCGAGCCGCGGGGACGCCGTTTTGCCGGAACGATACGCTGCGGACCGAGTTCGTACGCCCGGTAGAGACAGATTCGCATATACAAAACGAGCGACAAAGGGGCATCAGGCTACAGAATCGCTATTCAGGGGAGCAGTCACTTTCGTCAAGCCACGCGAATGATCATGCGTCTGCAACCGGTCGTTTTACTCGTCTTCTTCCTGTCTCTGGCCGCTCCTCTGCGCGCCCAGGACTGGGGACAGGCGGCCGGGAGCATTTTGGCGGCCGATTCAGGGGAACCCGTTCCAGGCGTGTCGGTGCTCGTATACGGGACGAACTTCGGAACCGCCTCACAGGATAACGGAACGTACACGCTTCGCCTGCCCATCGGGCGCTATCTACTGCGTTTCTCGGCTGTCGGATTTGTGGCCCTCACCGACTCGGTCCTGATTCGGAGCCGGGCGACGACGACGCTCAACGTCCGTCTGGCGACCGCGACGATCGAATTGGACGAAGTAACCGTGGAGGACGAGATGGCGGCCCAGGCCGGTGTGTACCGCATCGATCCCGAGGCCATCCGACACATCCCCATGCCCATCAAGGACGCACTCCGCGCCCTGAAGACCATGCCCGGCGTCGTGACCAACAACGAACTCTCGAACCAGTATTCGGTGCGAGGAGGGGGCTTCAACGAGAACCTGATTTTTCTCAACGGCTTTGAAATTTTCCTGCCTTTCCGACCACGCAACGGCGAGCAGGAAGGACTCAGCCTGCTGAACACCGAACTGACCGAGCGGGTTACGTTCTATACCGCCGGATTCCCGGCCCGGTACGGGGGCAAACTCTCCTCGGCCGTCGATGTCGAGTACCGGCGCCCTCACCGATCGGGTGAAAGCTTCTCCGGCTCGGCCTACGCGTCGCTCCTGGACATGGGGTTCTCCGCGGGTTCGTCCGCTCTCCGCGGCCGTTTAGGATGGCTCTTCAGCGCCCGGAAGGCGCGGGCGAGGCGTTTTTTCGAGACCCAGGAGCTCAAAGGCAACTATCAGCCCGACTACACGGATCTTCAGGGCATGATCGCGTACGAACTAGCCTCCGGACATGAACTTGAACTGCTTGGTATGTACGCGGAACACGAATTCCGACTCGATCCAAGCTCGAGAAAGACATTCTTCGGAACGGTCAGTACGAACAACAACCTCGCGCCCTCGAACCTCCAGTCGCTCTGGATCCAATTTGACGAGGACAACGAGGAGCGGGCCGGCTACGAGACGATCTTCGGCGGTCTGCGCCTCTCGAACCGCCTCTCCCCTCGCCTGAGGATAGAACACGACGTTTCGCTCTTTCAGACCCGGGAGAAGGAGCGATTCGAACTCAGCGGTCAGGCGATTATCTTCCTCGTGGACTTGGCCTCCGATAATTCCGGGGGCGGAGAGGGTCTATTTCCGGTCGGCTCATCGCGTCAGGAGGACTTCGCGGACAACGCCGTAGAAGTATCGATGATTACCGGACAAGGCCGCTTGTATGTCACGGGCGACCGGCACGCCGCCGAGGCCGGATACAGTCTCCGTCGCCTGGACTTCAAAGATCGATTGGATGAAAAGTCGGTCATCATAGGACGCTCGACAACGGGAGAGATCGTGCGCATAATCGGAGACAGCCTCCGGGACACGGCCTCCTTCGGGGCGTGGCAGGTGGCCGTCTATGCACAGGAAGCCGTCGATGTCCTCACGGACCGGCCAGGCAAGCTACTTCTCACGGGTGGCCTCCGGGCTGATTACTACTCTTTCACGGACGAGTGGACGCTCTCGCCTCGTCTCACGGCGACGTACAGGAAAGACGACGAGACAACGCTTTTCGGATCGTTGGGGATCTACTATCAGGCACCCACCTACCGAGAGCTACGAGGCAAACCCGAGGTCGGTGAAACGATCCTCGGCGCACTCAACCGCGATCTTCGCTCCCAACGATCCATGCAGGCCGTCGCCGGCTGGGAATATTTCATCGAGCAGCGGCGGTTCTACCTGAGGGGAGAGTTCTTCTACAAGCGGATCTCGAACGTCATCACGTACGACATCGACAACGTTCGTGTCCGTTACTCCGGCGAAAACGACGCGAAAAGCAACACCTACGGCTTCGATCTGCAGCTGCGAGGAGAATTCGTCCCGGGTCTCGAAAGCTGGGTCAACTACAGTTATCTGGTAGCCAACGAGGAGTTCAAGGACGATTTCCTGACAGTGTACAACCGCGGTACCGTCTCCCGACCGACCGACCAGCGCCACACAGTCTCGCTCTTCATCCAGGACTACATCCCGGATGATCCGACCTGGAGGCTCCATTTAAGAACGCTCTTCGGCAGCGGACTACCCTACACGCCACCCGTGCCAGGACCGCAGATTGGAAACCTCGTCACTCAAGCCCCCGGCCCTCGCTTTTCTGCACGGTATCCCAGATATTTCCGCTTCGACATTGGAGCCACGAAGGAGATCGCTGTCACCAGACCCGATTCAAACCACCCCATCTCCATCGAACTCACGGCTGAGCTCCTGAACCTCTTCGACATGACCAACACGGTCGCCTACACGTGGATCCCCAATGCCGCGGGCATCTGGACCCGCATCCCGACCCGCCTCACGCCGAGGACACTGAATGTGAGATTGAGGGTGGGGTTCTAATTTATTCGGCACTCCCCGTCGTGAGTCGGTAGTCAGTTTACGTTTTACAGAATGATAGCAGGCTTCTGCGCGTCTTCCCACCGGATAAAAAGGGGCGTCGGTAGAAGAGAATAAAATCGCACGAGGGAGGTTATGCCACGAAGGCTCCGGGGTCTTACGTGGGAGTATTGTAGGCAGACCACGAACTCTTCCCCAATAAGATGTCACGCTCTCTCCTCGTCCTCACCCTTTTCGTCTCGAACGTCAGCTGCTTTACCGTTCCCTCCGAACCTCCTGTCTCGTTCGATAATGACGGATCAGATCTGTCAGAGACCTTTTACCTGTTGGAGCAGGCCGAGCTTGCACTCTACGATGCCACGTACGACTCAGCGCTGGTACGTTTTTCTCACGTCGCCGAGAAATTCGAAAATGAAGGAATCTGGGACGGCTATGTAAGTGCAGTTCTTGGCATCGGCCGTACGTACGCCATGTTAGGCGAATACGAGTTAGCCGAACACCAGCTACAGGAGGCCATAAGTGACGGCAAGCGATTTCTGGGCGACAGAGACATCCTGGTTGCCAACGGACTCAGTGAGTTAGGCCGAGTATATGTGAGGCTGGCTCGCTTCGATGAAGCGAAGGATCTTCTGGATGAAGGCCTCACGGTGCAGGAAGAACTGCTCGGGGAATCGAATGAGTTGGTTGGCCGAACGTACCAGGCGCTGGGGTTGTGGTACCATTTCCAGGGTGACTACGACCGCGCTCTCGACGAATACGAGAAAAGCTACGCGATACTATCACAAGCGAAAGGAGCACAATCTTATGAGGCCACAATACCTCTCAACAACATCGCCAACATTGCCTTTCGGCGTGGGGATTATCAAAATGCTGCCGACATTCATACGTCAAACTTACTGATTAGAGAGCTTCGTCTGCGTTCTGAGCATCCAGCGGTAGCCGCATCATACGGCAATCTTGGTGTAATCTACCATGAGATGGGCTTGTATGAGAGGGCATTATCATATCATCAGCGAGCAGCTGAAATATGGCATTACATCTTCGGTAATGAGCATCCAGAACTGGCCAGCAGCTACAATAATATCGGTTACGCCTTAAACGCGTTGGCAAGATATGCCGAAGCTACAACCTACTTGGATCTAGCCATCAAGCAAAAAACTAAATTTCTTGGGAGTGGGCATACAAGTACGGCTAATAGCTACGAGATTCTTGGCGAGAGCTATTACTTTCTAGGGCGTTCCGAGGAAGCAGAATCGTCACTATTGAAGTCGATTGAAATATGGGACGCAAGTACCTTTCGAAAGGATGTTCGATACTGGACGGCACTCCGAGGATTAGCAAAAGTTTACGTTCATCTTGGTCGCTCTGATGAAGCAATCGATCTTCTTAATGAAACATGGGAAATCAGTTCGAACTCTCCTCATCCTTTTACATCAAAAATTGTCAACGACCTTTCCGACCTTGAGGCTGAATCCGGTCGTCCCGAAGAGCAAATACGTCTGGCTCATCAGGCCATTCAGGCAAATATTCAGTCATTTACACTGAATGATCCGACCGTCAATCCAACGGTGCGAGGGGTACTGGACAATCAGGAATTGCTCAGATCGTTACGGCTCAAGGCGGATGGCTGGTATGAGCTCTATCAGAGACATACTGATAAGACTGAGTACCTTCA
Organism: Bacteroidota bacterium; assembly: GCA_022571135.1. Classification (GTDB taxonomy): domain Bacteria; phylum Bacteroidota; class Rhodothermia; order Rhodothermales; family UBA10348; genus JACZYK01. Next base: position 9,256 of record JACZYK010000014.1, on the reverse strand, counting down.
GCTGGCGCTATCATCGCTTGAGCGTGGCGCAGAGTTGATTGAAAAGATGCGTCGCGACAGATGGTCGCAAGGATCAAAAATCACACTTGTCGGCGAGGCCGCCAGTCTGTACGGACAGGCGCTCAGAATCTCACTTCAACTATACAAGCGGACAGGTAGAAGCCGCTATCAGCAGATTGCTCTCCACTTTGCCGAGAGACGAAAGAGCGGATTACTTCTTGATGCGATCGTAGAATCAGAAGCACGGGACTTTGCTGGAATTACGGATTCTCTCCTGAACAACGAACGTCAACTGCGAGTTCAGATCGCTTACTACGAAAGGCAACTCGCGGAAATCTCTGGATCAGCTTCTTTAGACTCGTTAAAGACAGCCAAAATTGAGTCAAAACTCTTTGAGATAAAGCGCGATTATGAACAGATAATTCGCCGATTTGAAATTCAGTACCCAGAATACTATGCGTTGAAGTATGATATTCGGACTACTCCCATTTCAGAGATTCGGACTGAATTACTGGGAGATAGCACTGCTCTGCTGGAGTTCGTCCTGGAAAAGGACACACTTTTCGTTTTCACATTGACATCCGACACATTCGCGACCACCGGCGTATCCATTCCCGAGAATTTCAGTCAACTTGTCGACAGTCTAAGATGGGGAATCACGCGGCGGCACGCACCCACCTACCTGTCCCACGCCTACAAACTCTATCAGATTCTCCTCCAGCCAGTCAGTCAGATAATCGAAGACCGAGACTTGATCATTATTCCGGAGGGAGTAATGAATTTCATTCCGTTCGAAGCACTGATCACTAGAGAAGTTATTCCGGATGGCATCTTTGTACGATATGACACACTTCCTTATGTAATCATGGATCGGTCCGTGAGCTATGCATATTCGGCGACTCTTTTGTATCAGACCAGGAAGCGACGACGGACTGAACCGACCATGGACTTTTTTGGATTAGCTCCGGTGTTCGATTCCGATATGATACTCGATGGAAATGCGAGACGATTCCTTTCGCTAAACGGATACGATACGACCCGAACGGAAAATCCTGTTTCTTTTTTACCCGGCACACAAGACGAGATACAGTCGATCCAGGCTCTGTTTGACTCAAGGACACATCCGATTAGGAGACTTTTTGGAAGCAGATCCAGAATTCTGCTTAAGAACCGTGCTACCGAGTACGCCCTCAAAACAAACGATATTTCCAGGTACCGATACATCCACTTCGCCACCCACAGCTTCGCCAACGATCGCGATGCGAAACTGTCGGGAATGCTTTTAGTACCCTCTGGAACAGGCGAAGACGATGGAATTCTACACGCCGGTGAAGTCTACGGCCTTAGGCTTAATGCAGACCTCGTCGTGTTGAGCGCGTGTGACACCGGAATTGGCCAGGTGACGAGCGGCGAAGGAATAATCGGTTTCTCGAGAGGATTTCTCTATGCTGGAGCCAAGAATATGGTCGTTTCCTTATGGCCGAGCGACGATGCCGGAACGAAGTACCTGATGATGGAATTTTACGCTTTTCTCCTCGAAGGACAGTCAATTCGAGAAGCGCTTAGGTCGGCAAAGATCGCCCTGATCCGCCAGGGAGACATGATCGCAAAACCCTATTTCTGGTCTCCGTTCATCCAGGTGGGCGCGTAGGGGGCCGGATCAGCGCTTCCCTCCCGCCATTTTCACAGCATCCGGAAGCTTCCTGAGCCGCACCATACTCCACGTCCCGAATAGCGGTCCGAGTGCGAGGATCATGAAGGCTCCCTCCCATCCGAGTTTCTCGACCAGAAGGGGAACGATGCGAAGCGTAACCATCGTAAGGAGAAACCCGAGACTTGTCTGGACCTGGAGAGCGGTGCCCACGTAGCGCGGGTCGGCAAGTTCGGAGACGGCGGCGCTGAACTGTGCGCTGTCCGAGACGACTGCAAAGCCCCAGATCAGGCAGATGATCGTTAGCGCAACGGGAGTTCCAAAGAAAAAGCCGGCCGTCAGGCAGCAGAGCCCGGAGACAACCATGCTGGTGCTGGTGACGATGGTCCGCCCGAAGCGATCCGCCCATTTGCCCGCGAGGATACTACTGGCGCCGCCCGCGAGGAAGATCCCGAATGCCGCGTAGCGTGCAGCCTGTTCGCTCCATCCCGCCTGGCTGTAGCTCGCAACAAGCATGAGCGGCACCCAGGCCCACATGGCGTAGAGTTCCCACATGTGGCCCAAGTAGCCGAAGTTGGCGAGACGGGTGGCTCTGTCCGTCAGACCCGCGGCCGCGTGCCGCCAGTGGACGCGGATGGCCTCTCCAACGTGTGGTCCCGATTCGATGAAGCGCCAGGCAATCACGGCGGCGATTATAGCCTGAATGGATGTTCCATAGAGAACCATCCTCCAGGGTGGAATACCCGTTCCGTCGCCTACCGAGAGGGCGCCTAGCAGGTGGGGCATACCCGAGCCGATAGTCAGCGCTCCCACCAGAAGACCTATGCAGAGCCCGCGATCCTCCCTGCACCAGCTTGCCATGACTTTCATCCCGGGCGGGTATACGCCCGCAAGCGCAGCGCCGGTCAGGAAGCGGAGCACGAGGGCCGAAGACGGTCCGGTCGCGACCAGAGGAATGACCGCGTTGAAGATCGCACCGGCCAGAGCGCTGAGCGCAATCAGCCTCGGCGCCGGCATCCGATCCGCGATGTTGAGCGCGGCGCCGCCGAGAGCACCCAGGACGAATCCTATCTGGACACTCATCGTCATCCAGGCCTGTGCCGAGCCCGACAGGTTCCACTCCCGGGTCAGCTGCGGCAGCACCGCCGAGGCCGAAAACCAGAGCGACATGGCGAGCAATTCCACCGCTGCCAACAGTAGCAACGTGCGACGTTTACTAGATGGGTCGATGGTCCGGGTCATGGCGAGTGGGATCGTCCACAAAATAGAAAAAGCCCAGCCGGAAGAAGAGACCTTGATTTCGATGTCTCCCCCGGCCCGGCCTGCCAGATCCGAAATCGTCGAAACGAATCAGCGACTAGGGCCTGAAAAAGTCCGTCTACGAAGAAGCAGCCCAGCATAGCTCGTATGCTCTAAAAAGCCACCAAGAACGCTGTGGAGCCCCGGAAGGTATTAATACGGATGTGGGGCGTCAATATAATCTACCGGGTCTCAATAGTTCATGAGCACACCGGTCACCGAGATGAGTCGGTCCGTGCTGATGCGCACGTCGGAGAGATAGATAAACGTAGTATAGAGGTTCTGAAAACGCGGCGCAGCCCCGGACATGGCCTCCCTGAGGCGTGGATTCTCGACGAGGTAACGGTACTCGTAATGGCCCTGTTTCAAGAGGATATCAACTTCATAGCGCCGCCTCTCCGGATTCCAGGTCAGCGTGTTCTCCTCGTCGTACGCCCAGTTGTTGAAGCTCCCGGTCAATACGATCCGTCCCGAGACCCTGCGCTCATCAACGGGGACGAATCGGAAGAAGACGCGCGCGTACTGAGCCGATACCTCGGGATCGATCACGTTTCGGACAACGCTCTCGACGACAGTCTGGCCGTTGAGAAAGGGCGCAAGGCCCGTTCCTGAGAAGCGCGCATAATCCGGTGCGATGGCCGCCTCGGGAGGCTGAACGGACAGATCGGTGAAGTCGATGCGTCCGCCGACGCGAATTTCACTGAGATCCAGAAAGTACTCCGCCGGAGACGGCTCGAACGACTCGTAGGGATCGAGGAAGAAACTGATGTCGGGCTGCACGGCCAGCGAAGGCCTGTCGGTGCAGCGCGCCGAGGCATACTGATCGTTTCGAACGAAGCAGACCAAATAGTCGAACGCATTTGTGGTCGCTGTCGGCGGCGTGAAACGGACGAAGGGCTGAACAGACGTATACCCTCTTCCGGCCACCAGCACGTTGTCCAGTCGCAGATCCACGCCCGTAGACTGCTCCGAGACGAAGAACGGCCTCTCGAAGAGCACTTCGTCCTCCAGGCCCTGTTCGGTAATGCGGAGAACGTAATTCCCGCTCAGTCGGAAATCGATACTGGAATTAGGAAATTCGTACGCGTAGTGGACGTAGGAAATATCCGTCGCCAGGGACGGCCGGTAGTCCAGGAGATCGTCCCTGTGGAAACTTCTCAAGTACTCGGCCGGCACGAGATCTCGCCGCCAGTTTCGATCCGCGTGGTAAAAAAACACGGAAAGCGGCCGTGAATCGGACTCGAGCAGGTCAAAGGCCACGGTGATTGTTTCATTCGATCCCAGGTGCAGGAGCGGAATTGCGGTCTCGTTTCCCGTTCGATAGACCTGGATGGTGTGTACTTCCTCCGTGGTCGGTTCCAGGTAAAATCCCCGTCTCAAGCTCGGTGCATCCTCCCGAGTGGCATCGCCGTTTCCGGCCTCCTCGGTCGAAGCGCAGGCGGAGAGTACCAAGACAACGAGCACGAGGGACGCGTTCAGCAGCGCCTTTGTATGACGATTTCCTATTGCCTCCGAACGGCGCCGGAGCGGGGCCGAGGCCAAGAAGATAGAGGACATTCCGGGATCCATCAGCCTGTTAAATTCATGGAATCCGCCCCGCCCGATCGAAGCCACCTCAACCGGTTCGCGAAATCCTCCATCATGAGAGCGGTGTTCAGATCGCCGACATTCCGAAAGGCGGACATGGCGGATTCAGCATACGCGAGAGCCCGATCATTGTCCCCGATTCGATACGCAAAAGCCGCCGCCCAGACGTCGAATTGTCTCATCAGTTCGAATTCCGCTGCGCTAAGGCCGGGCTGAATCCAGACCGAGCGCGCTCGGTCGAGGGCTTCCGAAGCATCCGCGAAGCGCTCGGCCCGGGCGAGCATCAGAGCACGCCAGACGAAGGCTGACCGCCACGGCTTCTCCCCAGCGAGGCGCGAGCGAACATTGACGAGATGATCGAGGCCCTCCAATCGCTCTGAGGCCGAATCGGCGGTGACGAAAATGCGTACGAGTTCCGAATCGGTTGAGGAATAGGCCCGGAGCGTCAGTCGAGCGCGCGCTTCGCGTGCATAGACGGGGTAACGCTCTCGTGCAGTTGCGTAATAGAGCATCGCAGCATCCGGTTCCGCCGAGAGCGCATACGCATCCCCGACCAGAATAAGCTCCTCGGCAGACAGTTTATCCCTAGCCTCGGCAGCCAGTGTGCTCAGAGCCGGTCCTGCCATCCCTTTCGCCAGGGATGCCGCCACCCAGCCCGTTCTCGCGGGCTCAAAATCCGGATAATCCTCCAGCAGGTCTAGCCACTCCCGTATGGCTCCATCCGCGTTTCCCTCCCCGAATAATAGACCTGCCCGGGCGTGTCGACGGGCATCCGGCGGCACCCAGTGCGGACAAATCCTCTCGATAAGAGACGGGACAGAAAATCGGCGCCTCGCACGTCGGGCCGCTCCGATGTCGATTCGGTTGAGCTTGCGCAGATGAACGATCCACTCCTCCGCCAGTCCTTCGACCGTCTTTCCATATACGTCCTCGAAGTCGGCCGAGCGGTAAACCCTCTTGAGCGGCCCGACTCCATAAGCGCCCATCAGGAATCGAACAAACGATCCCATGACCGTGTAGGAAACACCGCCTCGCCCGGTCCAGAAACCGAACGGTGACAGCGTACTCGCTATTCGCGCGGACATGCTTACGGAATTCGAATCCCCGAGCATGCCGGATGCGGTTACCATTTCGTCCTGCGACGGGCGTCCGTCGGGCGGCTGTGTCGCCACGGCGAGTCCTTCCACGAGCCCGATCGAGAACGACGCACGGATTATCGGGAGACCGAACTCTCGCGAGAACACATGGGCCAGTTCGTGCGGAAACACGCTCCCGATCTGAGCGGCAAGCACATGAACTTGAGGCGAGGCGAGCCATACGGGCGATACGCTCGTGAAACGGGCACCGGTCAGCGCCGCTCGAACCCCTTCATCCGGATATATATAGGACTGTATCCGATCGGTCACTTCCGTTTCCAGCTGTCGGGCGAGCTGGTCATAGCGATATTCGTGTTCGATCACCCAGTGCTCGACCATCGCAGAATCGGTCTCGACGGCGTCATAATGGATGTCGAAGTGGGCCGATTCCCTGTGCCCGCTGAACTGCGAGCGCAAATACCACTCGGGGGTATTCATGCCGAGCTGCGCCGCGAACAGATAGGCTGCGCCGATCAGTAGCGCGAACACGCCAAATCCGGCTGGCGCACGTCTTCTGACTGAGAATTCTGCGACACAATAAAAGAGTCCCGCCCAGAGTAGTGTCAATAACCTGAAAGAATAGAGGCCCGGACGTACTTCCAGCGCCTCGTCGTAGATCGGACCCAGGACGCCTCCGAAAATGTGGTTGTACGTGTAAAACTGGGGGTGTAATCCGATATCGTAGATCGGACCGGCAATCAGTACGAAAATCCCCAGGAAGACCTGAAACAGGAATCGCCGGCCGCGACTGGCCAGTGCATAGGCCAGGCTAACAGAAAAAACCCCTGTTACAATCGGAAAAAGGAAGAAAAAAGACAGGCCGCGCCAGTAGTCACAGTTTGGCGCCCAGAGCATCGAGAACGTCAACATGGCGCCAGGCATCAGAAGCCAGACCAAACGTCGGCCAAGAATGGTAAAGAAAAAATGTTCTAGCGCTCGATAGGATGAACCCGAGCCTTCGATTTCGAAACGACTTCTGAAACGTCGATGCGCGACGTAACCGGACGTGAAAAAAGCGACCACGGCCAGGATGGCCATCGACTCCACGTGGAGCCGGTTGAGTAGAGGAACCGTCCAGAGTACAGCCGCCGTTGAGCCGTAAAGGACCGGTTCGACGAAACCGATGCGACCGGCGTGAACGTTAAATAATGATATAGAAGACCCCGACGGAGAAGACTTCTTTGAGCTGGGCTTTCGAGCTGACATCCGTATCGTATTGGAGGACCCACTCGAAATTAACACTGAGCCAGCTGTTAACCTTCATCACAATCATGCTCTCCCATAGGAGGTCAGGTTTGTCGGGCTTGTTGAAAGCGATGAACAGCCCGAGCGTGGATTTGTAGCGGACGTTCTTAAAGAGCTCTTGGTCAACTTCTGTAAATCCTTCGATACCGACCTCAAACCGGGCCTTCTGTTCCGGTTCGACACCGTATAGCCGGCGCAACCGCTCTATCAGCACAACGGTTTCCTTCACGCCGAATCCCAGGCGCTGCCGGAACCGCGTAGAACGTACATAGGTCAATCCGATCGACAGGATGAACGTACCGGGCGACAAGAAGTCCGATACCTTTACCGGGGGCGTCCGGCCGTCTTTAAACGGGTTTTTGTCGAAGTTGAAACCGGGAGAGAATTGCGACCTGGCCTGGAATGCGAACGTGGGACGCAGGTCCCCGAAGATTCCCCCTCCCGTATAGTCGAGAGAGGATACCAGGCGGATCAGGTCCTCGGATTTCCTGAAGTCCAGCGTATCCTGCTTGACGAGTCCAAATGTGAGGCGTAGATCGTGCGACTGCGCCCAGGCCAGCGTCGAGCGCTCTAGTTGCCCGTCCACGGCGAGGCTGAACGCCAATGTGTTTACACCCCCCTCGGCCCAGTTCTGAAATCCGACCTGTGATCCGGATACCATTCCGATCAGTGCCGGCCTCCAGACCTGGCTGCTGTCGGCTATAGCGAGGTCCTGCCCCTTGGCCGTGTGGACAACCAGTACCGTTGCCAGTAGTACTGCCGTCTTCCGAAGAAACATCACCCGCTCCCAAAAAAAAGCCGAATACAAGAAAGGCCGTGCAGCATTGCACGGCCCCCCTCCGTAGAAATTCTTGCGACGAACGCTAGGCGTTCTTCTTCGACTGCACTTCAACCCGGATATCCTGCGCCGCCTTCTTGAGGTCCTGCATGGCCTTGCGGACACGCGTACCCGCCGCTTTGTTACCTTTTTCGTAGAATTTGTTGAAGTCGTCTTCGAGCCCGTCCACAAATCCCTTAAGGTCGGCGAATCTACTCATTTTAGTCCTCCGCGATATGATGTTTGGAAAAACGAGGATTGAGGTGCACCTCGTCTCTGAACGGATGTCAAACTAAGTAGAGGCGTCGGATCTGTCAAGCGACAATCGCCATTTCCATGCGATCAACGTCACTTTCTGTCTAATCTCTCCCACCCGCAAGTCGTGCAGTCTTCATCTCTGCCAGACGCGAGACGTGTGAGACACCTATTTCGAACCGAAATTCCTCGATGAAAGGGACGTACGAAGGGTCCGGTAGCGCTTCGGCCTCGACGAGTTCGCGGAGCTTCAATTCGGCTCTGGAATCGATTTTTTCAGCCAGATCGTCCGACAGTCGATAGAGCAGTAATACCATGTCTCCCACTAGATTAGTCCCGTTTCTCTTCATCCAATCTACGATTAATTTGCAGACCGTGGCAGGATGCACATCCAGGATTTCACCTCTTAAATTTCGGGCTGAACTCATCAGAACAGGTATGACTCCGGACCGGCACCAGGCGGTCATCGATCCGACCCGTGAGACAGCGAGCCCGTCCGAGTCATCGCAGATGAGAATTCCGCGATCGAAGCCGGCAAAACTGACGCTCGAAACGCCGGAATCAGAAAAAAGCTGGACGATCCGACGGCCGTCGTCCCTCAGGGCTCGTTCGAAAGCTTCCCTTTCGGCCGAAGATTCCAGTCTCAGGACGCCGTCGGTTCTTGTCGAAGTCCCGCCTGCCGCTTCCACCATTAGTGCGCAGCGATCCGATGAGCCCAGGACCAGGAACATGGGTTCGTGCAACCGGGCGCCGCTCACCTCCCGAATGAACGATTGCCAGAAAAGCAAATCATCGTCCAGACGGTGGTCAACACAGAGAATGACTACACGCTCGTCCATGTCATCTGGAAATTGATGGAACTTCCTGATAATACATCCCCGAATCTCCACATGTCAGAGCTATCTCGCCAAGGTCCATAAGGTTCCCGCTCCGACCGATATTATCCAATCGGGGGGGACTGTGGCTCGGCTCAAGGACTGGCTGAGGCGTTTTCTTGGCCGGTTCTCCCGATAAAAAGAGAGGCCTTGTCTCTTAACCTCTCGAATGTGATAGATTTGGATAAGGAGGAGGAAGGGGATGTGGACCGGACTGCTGTTGATGTTGTTGGGGGTGGCGATCTATATATATCCGAAGATCGTTGTCGCTTTTATTTCTGGGAGCCTGATCGGAACGGGGCTGATTCTCATGTTCCTGCACTGGCGGCTCAGAAAAATGTGGCGCAATGTGGATCAGGCGACAACCTCGTGGAGCCGTTTCATATTCCGC
>JACZYK010000248.1 GCA_022571135.1 Bacteroidota bacterium | reverse complement strand
TCGCGAACGAGCGAATGCGTCCTGTTTCCCAGGGCATCCAGTCGGAATTCTTCCAACAGATACTTTCCGTCCGATACGTACGGTCGATAGAAGTAGCCCGTCAACGTGTCGTGCACGACCTCAGAGCCGAATGTTTCTACCGCGGTTTCCGGATTCAGGGGATAGACCGAGCGGGCCATGCCGTGCTCTTTGAATCCCTGGTACTGGTTCTCGTGGCAGTCGAAGCATGCGTCGTCTCCCACGTAGGCCACGCCGGGTGAAAGGTTGCGAAACCGGCTTGCCTCGGGCGAGGCCACATCCTGGGTGGACAAGCCCGCAGAGGACCGACTACCGCCGCGACAACCGGACTGTACGTAAATCGGGACCAGTAGAAGCCAGACGGTCCGGACGAGCCACCCCGAAGGTATCAGTGACCTGCCTATCATGTTCCGGGTCGGTGCCCGTGTCGGACACCCTGAAGATAAAAAAAGGGGTGAGACGAATGCCCCACCCCTTTTCCTGTTTCGATTTCGTTGTCGAAAACGCGAGATTTTACAGCGTTATGATCGCTGTGAAGTACTGTACGTCGTCGAAGAAATCAGTGGGTACGATCGAGTAGTCGATCCGTAATTGGGTCGTTCCGCCGAGATTCACGTTAATACCTGCACCATAGCTCAATCCCGTGTACATGGTCTCATCCAGATCCTCGGTCGCCTGGTATCCACCGCGTAAATAGAAGAGATCCTGGAACCCATACTCGAGCGCGAATGCGTACTGGTCCTGATCGAACGAATTCGACCGGAAGTTACCCAGCAGCGTTACCGTGCTCGCGGCACCCATGTCTCTGGTATAGGAAACGCCGAAATTGAGCAGCGTCGGAAGCTGCACACCTTCGGCTTCGAATGCCAGCGCATTGGTATTGGCGGTCGGCTCCTGGTTGCCGATTTGGGCCTGCTGGATCAGACCGCTACCCGAGTACTGCAGCTCGTTGCCGACATTCTTCAGGCTGACGCCCAAACGCAGTCCGGACTCGCCGACGATGTAGGTCATACCCGCGTCGAACGCCGTCGCGGAAGCCGAAACGTCGGCGATGGTCTCGCTGATGATCTTCACCGTTATACCTGCGGCGACGCGGTCCGTCAGCTGGCGGGCGTACGTCAGACCGGCCGTGATATAGGAGACATTGAACGTCAGATCGGAAATCTCGGGTGCGAATTCCGTCTGAGTAAAGAGGTCTCCGAAATCCCAGGCGGCGATCGTCAGAGCGATGCTGCTGTTGGATCCGACCGGCTGTGCAATAGCGAGGTAGTTGACACCGATGTCGGCCACGTACTCCAGGCGGCTGAACATTGCCGTCGTTCTGGTATTGAGAGCCAGACCCGCCGGGTTGGCATAGAGCGCTTCGAGACCGCTGAGACCCGCCATGCCGGACGCCGTGGCGCCCGCAAGAGCGGTCGAACGGGCCGTCAACGGAACGAGAAGTTCAAGGGCTCCGGCCGAACCGGCACGAGAACCCGACTCGCCAAGAGAACCGCCTCCGCCCCCGATGTCCTCCTCCTGCGAATAGGCAGGAGAAGCGGTCAGACCAATCAGACAAAACACCAGCAGGCCAAAACCCAGATATTTTGCTTTTTCCATTTTACCGTACATATGATAAATCCTCCTTTTCTTCTTGCTAATGGTTTTTTGAACAGATGCGTTCAGGCATTAGCTGCTAGAAGGCGTTCAAGTTAATGCGCTTCTTGACTACGGCGAACTTGAACACATGTGTGCCGACGCCGGCGACGTCGATGTGAATCAAGTACAGTCCACTAGCAATCGGCAGGGCGTTATTAGTCGTGAGGTTCCACGACTGATTCGTCGATCCGGCTGTTTTAATGATCGTCCGGATGAGCGAACCGTTCAGCGTAAATATCTTGATAACGGTCCTCTCGGCCGGGAGGTTCGTGAAGCGGACCTCATCGATCAGCTGGCTTCTCTCATAGGCAGAGGAACCCTTGTATGGATTCGGAACGATACCGATGGATTCCAGTCTCTCCTGTTTGAGAGCGAGACTGGCTTCCTGCGTCCCGAAGCCGGCCGTGTTGAAGGCGAATGTATCGCCGACGGCGTTCGGCTTCTTGGTCACCATCCGGAAGATCGTTCCGATCTCCGGCAGCTCCGCGTCGTAGGGCCGATCGGTTCCACCGTTCCAGTTCACGAGAACCATGCGCGAGAACGTGCGATCGCCTACGTCGTCGAGCCCGAAGAAGAAGCCTTCGTAGCCCCCGGTACCCGGAGCGGCTCCGTTGTCTTGCGGCTTATACATGTAGATCCAGTCCGTGTAAGGATCGTTGTCACCGCCTGAAATCGAGTGGTCGTCCTCTCCGAGGTCGAACATGAAATCAACGGTACCGGCGCCGCACGTGGATTCGCAGATCAGCGGAATCATCTGGTAGTCGTCAGCGGTATCGTCCGTGGGACCGACGTTCCAGACCGAGAAGGGAATCTCGACGACCACGCCGTCCGAGAAGCCTCTCCAGGCCAGGCAGTCTCCCACAGCGACTGTGCCGTCGATGGCGTCCCAGCAAGCCTGCGAGAAGCGCCACTCGTAGTTATCCGCACCGATCGGGCCCCATCCTTCACGGATCGAGCGTCCGATGAACGTATTGCCCTGGTTGAAGGGCCCGGCCTCATCACCGTACGCAAGGCGACCGGAACCTCCCGTGTGGAAGCCCCACGTGGATCCGTTCGTCTGCTGGGTACCGCTCGGCCGGTCGAGTCCGCTCACCCTCGGGAAGCCCGAGCTGTTGAAGGCGAAGGCGGCCATATCCGGCGGATCGATCGGACCCGCGGCGTTGGCTACGGCCTGGAATCCGGTCATTCCCGGATCCGGTCCGGTAACGCTGAACTGGAGACCATCGATCACGACGACGTTCTTTCTCTGCGGGGCGATGTTGCCGGCGACGTTCCCGTCGAAGACCACAACGTTGTCGCGGAAAATATCATACGTGATACCCGTCGCGGACGCTGACTTGGGACCCGGTTGCTCGCCGATGGTGATGTCATCGACCTCTCCGCTCGATTTCATGATGTTCCCGCCGGCCTTTCCTGCCGTGATCTCCATCTCGCGGAAAACGACCTTGTAGTCGGTCGCGTCCGGTATGACTGCCGGGTTCACGACGTCTACGGCCACGATGCCGTCACCGGTTGCATCCTTGACGATCTCGAAGTCCGATTCGCCCACTGTCTTCGCTTTCTCGATCGCATCTTCGGAGATAATATTTTCCGATATGCGCGGCGTAGCCATAACCCGGACGATCGGGCTCGGGAAGACCTTCGGGAAAGAGAGTTCATTGTAGGCGTAGGCCTGAATGCCGTAGTAGTAGTTCTTGTAGTTCGTCAGACCACCTATGGTGTGGAACAGCTGAACGCCACTGTCGGATCCTTCGGCCGTAACCGAAGTCGGTTCGCCGGGGAATCCGTCAACGACCCTCCCTACTCCGTTCACGACGTCGAACGTCGCGATAACCTTGCCGTCCTGGTCGGCTACTTCGCCGAACTCCCATACCTTGTACCCCTCGAAGACGTAGTCGTTGTCCGCCAGGTCCGCGAACGGATCGATCTGGGTGTAGGACTCCAAGAAGTTGTTTGAGTTGGACAGATTCGACCACTCGAGAATCACCTGGCGGTCCAATTCGGTAACGGTAACGACGGGACGATCCGGAGCCTGCGGCAAAATGAAGTTCACGTCGAAGGCCGCCTGGGCGAGAGCGTCGGCTCTCTTCAGGGCGGGGACCGAATCCCAGTTGTCGATGCCCTTGGCGAACACGAGGCCGAATATGATCTCCTGCTCGTCGCCGGGGTTGATCGTAAACGGACCCGAAGACATCACGAAACGACGGTCTGCAGGTGCATTGGAGGTCCCGGCGCCGTCAGCGTTTCTTTCCGTCCAGAACTCGTTCTTCGCCGGATCGCTCGGGAACATGTAGTTCGTCGGAATGGTGGAGAAGTTACGACCGTCTCCGCCGAACGTAATGCGCTGGCCGTCTTTCCAGTTGGCCTGCATGTAGTTGTAGTAGTCCGCTCCGGTTCTAGGGTCCTCCGTGACACCGCCACCGTTGTTGTAGAACACGAAACTGGTCATACCGAGATTCTTGAAGTCAGGAATCGCTCGCCCGCTCACAAAGGCCGTTTCTCCCGGCGCGGGGACGATCGGTCCCTGGAAGAAGTCGTAGCCGGCGGCCGGAGGCGGGGTGCCATACCCCTCACC
>JACZYK010000247.1 GCA_022571135.1 Bacteroidota bacterium | reverse complement strand
GGTTCTTTCCCACGAATTCCGGACGCCACTCTCGATTATTCTCGGATACGCGGATATACTCCGTTTGGAGATCGACGACTCACGGAAGGAGCCGGTGGAAGCCATTATACGGAGCGGTCGACAGTTGCTGTCGACGCTGAATTCAATTCTGGAGTGGATCGAGATTTCTGAGGACCGGCAAATACTCCGCCAGTCTTCGTTCGACCTGGGACTCGTATTCGATGACCTGATTGCCACTCATCGGGCGCGGGCCGTACAAAAAGGGCTTCGGCTCGTTTGCATCGCACCGGCCGGAGCGATTCTGATGAACAGCGACGAAGACAGGATCGGACGGATTATGGACTATCTTCTAGACAACGCAGTCAAGTTCACCTCTCAAGGCGAAGTTCGCATATCGCTGTCGTCCTCGAGTGACCGTGTATCGATAACGATTTCCGATACGGGCATCGGCGTAGACGAAGGGCGATTGACAGAGCTCTCAAGCCCCTTCATACAGGGTTCGAGAGGAGACGACAGGCAATACGGCGGGGTGGGTCTGGGCCTGACGCTCGCGACCGAGGGCATCCGCCTTCTCGGTGGAAGCATCCGTGTCCTGAACAGGCCGGAAGGAGGAACCCGTGTCGAAATCTCGATTCCGCGCACATTACCCGGCGCCGTCAGAAAAGTTGCCTAGTATTTAGTCGGCCTGACCGACTTTCTTCCTTGCATTACGCATTTCGTTCCGGCATATTCCAGTGGCCCAAAAACACTGATCCGGACGATGATTCCCCTCGACAGAACTCTCGTAGTAACCGATACCGAAACGACCGGAATCGATCCATGGCGCAGTCGCATAATCGAAATCGCAGCGACTCGACTGGTAGACAGCGAAGAGCCCGTATCATTTTCCAAACTGATCGATCCCGGCGAGTCTATCCCATATCGAATCACCCGTTTGACGGGGATTACGACCGCGATGGTCTTCGGACAGCCTCCTGCCGAGATCGTTATTCCGGAGTATTTCGAATTCCTGGGCGACGGCATACTCGTGGCTCACAACCTCGCTTTCGACAGGGGCTTTCTGAACGGGGAGAGGGACCGATTGGGCCTCGGACCGATGGAGAATTCGGGGATGTGTACACTTCGGCTTGCAAGACGATTACTGCCGGGATTGCGATCGAAAAGCCTGGGTAGTCTGGCCCGGTTTTTCCGAATTCCCTCGCACGGTCGGCATCGCGCCTTACGTGATGTCGAAATAACGGCAGCGGTCCTCGAACGCCTGATGACGATTGCCTCCCAGGAACACGGCGTGACGGATTTGCAAGAGCTTCTGGACATGCAGACCCGCACGTATGCCCGCATCAATCCGTTTTCCAGGCATGTTCTCACGATTCGTAGCGAAGTGCTCCCGGACTTACCCGAGGAGCCGGGAGTATACCAGATGTATGACGGCAGGGGGCGTGTGCTCTACGTCGGCAAAGCCAAAATGCTGTCGCGAAGGGTGCGCAGCTACTTCAGCGCCATCGAAGCCCATCCGCCTCGCATCAGACAACTCGTCGGCAAGCTCAGGGATATCCGTTGGATCGTGACCGATACCGAACTGGAAGCCCTGCTTCTGGAGGCCCGACTGATCCGGGAACTGGATCCACCCTTCAACCGGGCGCAGAAGCGCAGTGTTGCCAGGCCGTATTTGAGAATCGGGACGGACGATCCTTTCCCGAGAGTCACCTCGCACACTTTCCCCAGAGACGATAAAGCAGAATATTATGGTCCCTTCAGGAGCAGAGGAGAAGCCCAGTCGATTATCGAGATCATAGAGAATTTCTTCAGCGTCAGAACGTGTGACGACCGCGAGTTTGCCGCAGGCAAGCGCTGTCTGCGTGCCGACATCGGTCGTTGTCCGGCGCCGTGCGAGGGAATCGTCGAGGCCATCGAATATGCACACGAAATCGAGCGCATCAGGGAGTTTATGGCCGGCGACATCGAAGAGATCCTGGATCGACTCGCGTCCGATATGCTCGCGGCGTCCGAGGATCTCGCGTTCGAACAGGCTGCGAAGTCGAGGGATGCTTACGAGCTCATAGAGGGGCTTCGTAGAAAGCAGGGATGCATCGCAACACGCATTTTCGATGACGACGCCGTCATCATGTACGATGATCCATCAACAGACACTCGAGAATTGCTCGTGATACGCTCCGGTGTATTCGCCGGCTCCGTTCGAAAATATGCTCCCGGAGACACCGACAGCCGCCGGCGCCTTGCTAGCGCCCTGGAAGTGTTCACGGACGCAGGCGTGAAGGACATCGCGGCGGTGCGCGATGGGGTCAACGAGATTCGGGTGCTCAGACACTGGCTGTCCGCCCATCGCGCCAACACCCTGCGGATTTCAAGACGCAAAGAAGAACCGGCTTTCGAGATGGCGGCTCGTGTGGAAGAGGAGGCGAAGATTTTTTTCTACCGTGAAATAACCTCGATGGATGACATCCGTTAGGGCTCAGTTACAGCCGGACTCACAGGTATTCTTTTCGATCCTGATCGGCCTCGGCCTGATGCACCTCGCCGCCCGGTAAATGCATCGAGACTGGCGTTGAAATTATTGTTACGCGTGCGTACACTGCCCACAAAGATTGTAAGGAATTTTCTAATCGATCCGGATCCTGTCTTCTGGTAATCTGCGCTCACTCAAGTCATCCGCATAGCCGGAAGTACCAGAACCGACGCGTCGATCCGATCATGATCTACCACCACATGAGGATCTCCATGAAACCTACCTTAATTCGACGCATGTCGCGTTTATCCCTATCGGTCGCTGCGTTCATCTTCACGGCGGGACTCGTGAACGCCCAGGGCGTGACAACAGCCGCGTTGAACGGCATTGTGACCGACGACCAGGGTCAACCACTGCCCGGCGCCAACGTCGTGGCCGTGCATGGACCGAGCGCCACGCAGTACGGCGCCGCCACGCGAACCAGCGGAGCCTACAGGATTCCAAATATGAAAATTGGTGGACCGTATATGGTCACCGTTTCGTTCATCGGTTTTGAAACCCAGACGGAAGAAGACGTCTACGTGAGTCTCGGTCAGAACCTGCGACTCAATTTCCAGCTTTCCACCCAGGCGATTCAAGCCGGTGAGGTTGTCGTTACGGCCGAGCAGGATGAAGTTCTGAACGCCGACCGTACGGGTGCGGCGACGACGGTCAGCCTGGAACAGGTCCGTCTGCTTCCATCTATCAGGAGAAGTACGCGCGACCTTACGAGACTCGATCCCCGAAGCGACGGTAATCTGAGCTTCGGCGGTCGTAACTGGCTCTATAACAATATTTCACTGGATGGATCGTACTACAACAATCCGTTCGGTCTGGATGCGCCCGAACCGGGCGGACAGTCGAATGCTCAGCCTGTGCCATTCGACGCCATCGAGCAGGTCCAGGTATCGGTCGCTCCATTCGATGTCCGCGAAGGCGGTTTCACAGGAGTCGGCATCAACCAGGTTACCAAGAGCGGAACGAACGAGTTCAAAGGATCGGTCTACTTCTTCGCCCGCAACGAGTCACTGGTGGGCAACAGAGTGAGCGGCACGAAGGTATTCGAGGATCCTGACCTGTCCTTCAGCCAGATAGGTATTTCGCTAGGTGGTCCGATCATCAAGGACAAGCTGTTCTTCTTCGTAAACGGAGAGATCGAGCGCCGCGAAGATCCTGGAACGAACTTCGTGCCCGGAACGTCGGGAACGCGTGTGGATTCGGCGGTCATGGACCGAATTCGGGAACGCCTGCGGTCCTCCTACGGCTACGAGACCGGTGAGTATGCAGGGTATACGCATAATACGGACAACGAGAAACTGCTGGTCAAGTTGAATCTGAATGTCAACGACCGGAACAATATCTCGCTCCGCTACAACTTTCTGGATGCGTCCCGCGAGCAGGGACCGCACCCCTTCGTACTGAGCTTCGGAGGACGCGGTCCGAACACGTCCAGCGTTCCGTTCCAGAATTCGGGTTACCGGATCAACAACGTGCTCCACTCTCTGGCGTTCGAGTGGAACAGCCGCTCCGACAGGTGGGCGAACCGCTTCTTCGCCAGCTACAATATCTTCCGGGATCATCGCGATCCGTTCAGCACCGATTTTCCCACACTGGAAATCGTGGAAGATGGCGTGACCTACACGACCGCCGGTCACGAGCCTTTCTCGATCCATAATATCCTGGATCAGGACGTACTCCAGTTGACGAACAACTTCAGCTACTTCATGGAC
>JACZYK010000013.1 GCA_022571135.1 Bacteroidota bacterium | reverse complement strand
GTTGTACGACGTCGCAAGTTGTAGCTGATTGAGTAGTATCTCCGAGTCGGTCGGATCTTCAGCAGCAAGAAAGAGCTGATCATGGGTTCGAGATACGCGGCCAAATACATTGAAGGCCAGTCCGCGAACGATCTGAAACTCCAACCTGAGAAAGAAGTCGATCCGATTCTTTGCGAATTCGTGTAGATAGTGGGAAAACTCGAGCGAAGCGTCCACATTTCCCCAGGGCTGGTTTACTTCGAACGACGCTTCGATCGACTGGTTGAGCCGCGTCTCCTCGGTCTGTCCGTAGATGGTTTCCTCCTCATACTTGAAGGATCGAAGATTCATTCGATACGTAAATCGGAATTCGCGGCGACTGGACTCGGTGTACGGAAAGAGGTTGTACTCTAGAGCCGGAGCAACCTCCATCGCAAACTCAGTGTTTTCGAAAGAGGTCGTGTTGGCTTCCGCGAAGAAACCGACCGCCCATCTGGTTCCGAGGCTTCTGGCAACGAGCGTCGAAAATGTACCGTCCCTGTTTATGAATTTTTCCGTGTTGTCGTCGATCTCGAAACGGCGTTCCCTGTAATTTCCGTTGAACGAGATATTGATTTTCCAGTCTTCCGTCGTTCTCGTTGCGCTCGCGCTTGCGCCGATGTTGTAGGAGCTTCTAGATTGCTGTCCGTCCCCGGAGCCGTTCACTCCTACCCGGAAGACCCAATCGTTCCATTTGTCCGCCACCGCGGCAGTCGCTAAATACTGCGGACGGGTAACGCGCACTTCCAGCTGATCGGACATGGATGTCTGGGACATGGCAGGAACGAGCCCCATGACGATCGTGCGTGCCAACCCACGTCTTCGTTGATCGTCCGTGTCTGTTCCGCCCGAGAAATAGGTCAGCGTCGAGCCCATCTTCTCGAACGCCCCCTGTCCGATAAAACTCAGTTCGTACTCGGTTCCTCCGCTCCCGGTCCTCTGCGTCGTAATCAGGATATGAACGTCTGAGTCCTGCCTGTCCCGAACGTAATTGATGTACGTTATTTCCTGCCGGATGAAAGTCCGGTCGCACCTGTTGCAATCCAGGTAGACATTTAGTTTGTCTCTGATCGACGCACCGGAGTCGCCGGTATCCTGTGCAAACGACTCTGAAACGAGTAATAGACAAAGAGAACAGAGAACTGAACGACGGGTCCACTGGATCATATGTTTCTCGAGATACGGCTGCAGAGGATGGTCGCAGGCATTACGATACGGCACTACACGAGTGATCCTCGTACTGAGAGGTTCGATCCCTCAGGACGTTCAGCGGTCGAGCGGGGCGAGTGGATCGGATTTATGATTAGACGAGGCAAATCGGGAATTCATTCCACAATCCCGTCCCCATCAGAACGATTCAAGAAGGTATTATCTGCCCCTGAGACGAAAGGCCCAGGCGCTCAATCCACCTGTGAACAGGAAAGCAGCCCAGGACGCCCACATGGGAACCGACCAGGAACCGATAATGAACGGCCATCCGCTGACGGCCCGGATTAGGTGGATGAGTGAAACCAGACCGAAGAAAATTCCAGAGATTAGGAGGAACGTCCCTGTACTTCCCTTTTCCATGTTGAACCTCTAACCCGCATTGAAATGGACGGCGGTACCGGATCAGCCGAGGCTTATTCGCATTGGTCACGGTTGAACCGACACGCTGTAACTGAGCACGAACTGTAGGAATTTGGATATTTCCACCATGTCCTGTCCGACGTACCGGATGGTATGCGAATCGACGCGCTCAACGCTCGGAAGGTAACTGAGCAGTTCGACCGGACGATAGTGTTTCAGGCTGATCTGAATCTCGATGGGTCCCTCCAACCTGTAAGGCGAGAAATCCGAGATCCGACCGATGGCCGCCTTGACCTTTTCGGCGATGACCTTGTTTCCCGCCGCCGGTGTCAGCGTTAGAGCCGAGTGAAAGCTGTAAGCCCACTTGACGACGGCACCCTCTACATCCCCGAGCAGATCTTTGGCCTCTTCCACGATCGCGTCATCTCCGGATATCATGATGACCGGCACACCGAACTGGCCGGCGATCGCCGCATTTAGACCGGCCTCGGATACGATCACGCCATTTAGCCGAACATCGGTAACGTTGGCGCTCGACATCGTATGCGCCCGAACGCCCCTGAGATTGTTCGTACTCGCATGATAGCCAATGAAAATAGCGCCGTCGAACGATTCGTCGATCCCTTCCATCATCGCGAGCGGCCTGGGCCAGGAGCGAACCACCATTACGTCCTCGGGCAGCTGCTCGATCAGGATGTTCTGCCCGTTACCGTGGGAGTCGCTGACGAGAATTTCGCTCGCCCCCGCTTCTCGAGCGGCATGGATCGCCGTAAGAACCTCGTCCGTCATCACCTGTCTGTATCGCTGGTATTCGAATCCCGTCGGACCCAGCTGCTGGTCCGTGACGACTCCCGTCAGACCCTCCATGTCGGCCGAGATATAGATTTTCAGTCCCTCCTGGGCATTAGCCAGGGGTACCAGAACGAGAGCAAGCAGCGGGATAAAAATGTTTCCAAAAAGTCTCATCTCTATACTCCAAGATTAGATTGAATTGATTGTCACAGAGAAGAAGAACCGCGACTACTCCGATAACAGCGCCGACAGAAAAGTAGGCATCCCGTGGTAATGGTCAATATGGTCCGGAGACGCATTCCCGGCAAATCCGAGAATATACAGGCGCCCCTCGCTCGCCTCGCTCAGGAGCTGCATACCCTGAGGACCCCAGCGAAGCACGGGCGCGCGCGTTAATCCAGCCTCTCGGATGATCCAGGTCGCCGTTTCTGTCGTGCTGGCGTATGTACCCGGGAAAATCTCCGAATGGGTGATCACCATGCTCTTGTGGCCTGCGGTCGCCTCCCTGGCGAACGACAGGAACCCTTCCAGTTTCACGGTATTCAGGGTTCCACCTTCAAACAATGTCATACGATCCGGTACGTAGTCGGTGTGGAGACCGTCAAGAAGAAGGATGCCCTGAATTCCGTCGAAGTCGGATTTGAGTATGGCTCGCACGGCTCCGTACCCCGCGCTCCAGGAGGAGAGGTAGAGGTTCGCGAGTCGAGGCTCGAGCATACGGTCAATAGCCGACAGCAGCGACGAGAAGGCAAGGTTGTCCTGGAACGGGCGTTCGTAGACAAAAGAGCCCGAACCCAGATTGACGACGGCCAGAGCGAATGGTCGATCGATCCGGGTCACGGCCTCCCGGACCACGTAGGCGGCGCCATGGAAATGCACCAGCAAATCCAGCATCTCGGCGCCCTGCCATCGGTCCGGGACAAACACGTCGACGGGTCGGGGCAGTACTTCGTCGAGCACGAAGGAAAGACCCGCGTGGCTTTGCTCCGACACGCGATCGTGGGCTCTCGTGCCTTCCTCCATCGGAGATGGGTACTGAGCGACGGAGGGCTCAATTCGGGGCTCCTCGGCGCAGCCAGTCAGGCCCGCCAGAAGAACAACAACGATCACCTTTAACGGCATGGATGGACCTGCTCTGCCGCGTGCTCACACGGCGACGGAAACTACGGATGGACTTGCCTCACCAGAAAATGGCGTACAAGGCCGCCGTAATCCCAATAATTGCGAACGATGCCCACGCAAAAACCGAATCGGTCCGGAGAAATCCTTTGTCAAGCAAAATAGCCTTCGGATCGTCTGCACCTTTTCCTTCGATTCGGGAAATGACGACAATCAGAACGATAGAAACCAGAAAAACGATCCCCATACGATCCAGGAAGGGTATACCCGGCGTGAGGAGTTTCATGGCGATGGAAAGCGGTATACTCAGCAGCGCGGACAAGAGCGCGGAATTGGGCGTGGATTTCTTCCAGAAGAGTCCCATGACGAAGATCGCCAGGACGCCCGGGCTGATCATCCCCGTGTACTCCTGTATATACTGGAAGACCTGATCGAGCGACGCCAGTTGAGGAGCCATTATGGCCGCGATCACCATACTGACAAGGGCCGTCACCCTGCCCACCGCCACCAGTTTGCGCTCGGACGCATCGCGTTCGAAGAAGTGACGATAGATATCCATCGTGAAGATCGTGGACGTGCTGTTCATCATCGACGCCAGAGATGAAACGATGGCGGCAATCAGCGCGGCGAATGTCAGTCCCTTTAAGCCGGGACCGACGAACTGATCCAGAAGCCACGGATAAGCTTCGTCGCCTCGCGTGATGTCTGCGTTCATGGCATAGGCCACGATACCCGGGACGACGACGATCAGCGGAAGCAACAGCTTCAGGAAGCCCGCGAAAGCCACGCCTCGCCGGGCTTCGCGCAGGTCCTTCGCCGCCAGGGCTCGCTGAATGATGTACTGGTTGCATCCCCAGTAGAAGAAGTTTGCGATCCACATTCCCCCCAGCAGAACGGAGAGCCCCGGAAGTAGATCGTACGCGTCCTGCGCTTGACCGGCATCGTCGGTATAGATCAGCTCTCCCTTAAACAGGATCATATTGAATCGCTCGCCGACATTCGCGAGCAGCTTCGAGAACCCGGCCATGACCCCTGCGCCGTCGCTGTACGCGTTGAGTGCCAGGAAGGTCGTAAGCAGCCCTCCTCCGACCAGAAATATGACCTGGATTACATCGGTCCAGGCGACCGCCTTTAGCCCGCCGTAAACGCTGTAGAGTGCCGCGAACGCAGCCAGGCTTATAACGCCCCAGACGAGAGAGACGCCCATGATCCCCTCAAGCGCAAGTGCTCCCAGGTACAACACGGACGTCAGGTTGATGAAGACGTATACCAGCAGCCAGAATACGGCCAGGACCGTCCGAACCCGTGCATCGAAGCGTACTTCCAGGAACTGTGGCATCGTAAATATGCCCTTCTTCAGATAGATCGGAAGAAACAGCCATGCGACGAGTAGTAGCGTTATGGCCGCCATCCACTCGTACGTGGCGATGGCCAGGCCGAGACGAAAACCCGAACCCGACATGCCGATGAATTGCTCGGCTGAGATATTTGCTGCAATCAGCGAAGCTCCGATCGCCCACCAGGGTAAAGACTTCGAGGCCAGGAAATAATCGTTCGTGTCTTTTACGTGCCCCTCTTTTTCCCGGGACACCCACAGACCGACTCCGATGATCAGACAACAGTATCCGCCGAAGACGAGATAGTCGATAAAAACAAAATTCATATTAAAATGCGCTGCGGTATGTCTTGTATGTCGGGATTAACTTGGCGAATTCAGTCCCACTCTTCCGGGCCGTGGCAATGAATCCGCCGGCCGGGATATCGGCCGGGTCACCTCAATCTATGAATCCGGACGGATAATGGCCCGAATCGAACGTAACTCTATACGGATATCGCTCATGCCGGAACTGCGACGGCTCACGTTCCACGCCGCATCCTGAACGATGCACTCCGCGTTGGCTGGAACGCGATCATAATGCAGGACCGTCCGAGGCCATCCCTATTCCAGCTCCGCCATCCGTCCCCTCCCCAACAGTTTTGACAACTCAGTCGACGTCAGTCTCGCTCGCCTGTCTCTTTCCGTGTTTCAACTCTGATCCCCGTACGAGTACGTAGGCGATAAGCGCGAACACGAAGAACAGCAGTAGCATTCACGCCACGCTCTGGAGCGCTTCGAAAATCGTACCGTAAACCTCCATGAGCCATCGTTCGCCGGTAAGAATAATTCTCTCCGGATCGGCGGAATGAGATTCGGCGTACCGTTCGAGCTGGCGCAGCCGGACCCCGCCGGAGACACCCACTACGTAGATAGCGAAGATGATATACCGAACTCAGGCCGTGCTCAACTCTTCAGCTACGATGCGTTTCAGAATTGATCGAATAGAACCCATGAAAAGGCGAGCAACGGCGAACGAGACTACAAATGCGATGGCCAGAGTGACCAGCAGGAGCATAATAAACATGTCAACTTTCGGTATAGCTTTGTACGATTTGGACGATCTGATCCGCTCGCTGAGCCACGTGGTCGGGCGGCGTATCCCAATCATCGAAAACGCCTGGACCGTAGGCCGCTCGAATGCTTACCAACTGAATCTCCGCGCCGCGAGCCGATAGTTCTTTCCGGGCGCGTACCGCACAAACGGCATCCGTTACGTGGTCGCCGACGAAGAAAACAACGCCCGGTTCAAAACCGGTCAGCTGTTCGATACATTTCAGAAGTCCTTCAGGGTCAGGCTTCTGACTCGACAGGCCGACCTCCTCATATCCGATGACCGAGCCGAAGTGGCTGTTGAGTCCGTTGGCTCCCAGGATCGCACCGATGTTGAGACGGCTGTTCATCGAAACGATCCCATGCGGCAGATGCGACAGCGCCTCAAGGGTTGACGGCACTCCCTCGATGGCCGGAGGAACCAAGTCATTATCAAGCTGAAAATAAGACCACCAGCAGCCGACACGATCGATATCCTCGTCCGTCATGCCAAACGCTTCCGCATAGAAAACACGCCAGTTCGATACGCGCCGGTGCGACGCCTCGTAGTTGGCCATCGTCCGTAGTACATCGAAGTCCCGCCAGGGCTTTCCCGTAGCTTCCTGAATGATTGCCCGCGTGACGTTCAGATTCTTCTGCCGGGAATCGACGAGCGTCCCGTCGAAATCCCAGATGACGGCGGAGTGTTTTCCGCTCATCCGGGTGGGTGCACCGTTGTGCGTTGGATCAGACATGGGAGAATATAACCTCGCCGACAGGTCCGATCCGCAATATCATCGAGACACTAATTCTGATTTGACTTCGTCATGGTTGGGATGGACTTTGTCTGGGACGAGAAGCAGATTAAAGCGCATGTCCATAGCGCTCCTGACTCACTGGAATTGACCTACACAGCACGATGAGCATCTCTCGCAGATCCTTCCTGGGCATGGCTGTTGCGGCAAGCCTTACCCCAACGCTCGCTGGAAAAGCGGTGTCAAACCCCGCTTCCGTGAGAGTTAAATCGAACGGACGGTTCGATCCCTGGGTCGAAGTAGATCCTGTGGCTCTTCGGTCCAACACACAACAGGTTAGCCGTCTGGCGGGTGGGCGGCCCATTCTGGCGGTCGTCAAGAACAACGCCTACGGCCTCGACCTTATCAAAACCGCCCGGATCCTGGAGACCTTCCCTGAAATCGGAGGATTCGCCGCAGTCAAGGCCGAGTCGTGCGTCACACTGAGAGACGCGGGCATCCGGAAGCCGATTCTGCTCATGGGTCTGACGCCCGAACAGGGATGGGATGACTTGATCGCGTCCGACATCCAGTTGAGCGTATACACGCCCGAGGCGGTGAAGCGACTCACTCCGTTGGCTGAGAAGTCTGGAAAGCCGGTCTCGGCACACTTCTATCTGGATACCGGAATGAGCCGCCTTGGGATGCCCTATCACAAAGCGCTCCCCTGGATGGCCGAGGTGACCGCGAGCAACGCGGTTGAGATCGTGGGCACGTTCATGGCCTTCACGGAAGAGTCCGACTTCGATCCAGAGCAGCTCAGGCGCTTCCTGGAACTGGCTACCGAGGCGAAAGAGAGAGGCATCGGCCTGGGTCGTCTGCACGCCGCTTCATCGAATGGAGTCTACCATATGCCGGAAGCTCACCTGGATCTTGTCCGCCCCGGTATCGCCCTGTACGGAGCATATCCGAGCAAACCGGACGAAGAGAAAGCGATCGCTGAACTCACGCCTGCATTCGCCCTCCGGGTAGGAGTCGTGCGCGTCGAGCAGCTCCGGAAAGGGGACAGCGTCAGCTACGGACGCAACTACGTAGCGGAAAAACCCACATGGGCCGCCACGCTGGCCATTGGCCACGCCGACGGCTTTCCACGCGAGTCGGTAAACGGCGGCCGGGTCCTGATCGGTAATCGGACGTATCCGGTCATCGGCGCGGTCAGCGCCAGCCACGCCATCGTCGAAGTCGGCGACGAGCGGAGCGTGAAGGTGGGAGACACGGCAACGCTATTCGGTCCCGGCCATCCGGACATTCACCCGAACAGGGTGGCCGAAACGCTCGGGATCTCAGTCTACGACGTCCTCATGCATATGAATCCGAGTCTTGAGCGAGTGATCCGCCGGCGCTAGACACTTCTTCGACATTCCAGTTTGCGTCCACCCATAAGCCCAGGATGGTCATTTGAGGATAACGCCTGGCGAGCGCCTGGACACAGGATCGAAGCTGTTCGTGTTGCCGATGATCTGAAACATTGTTCCCGGCACAGTCGTGATGTGCCACGATGGCAAGTTTCCGGGAGCGATGGACTCGTATCGAGAATTCGACTCTGCGATATAGCGATGCTGACACGCTTGACCCGGGGCTGCCGGATAAACGGGTCACAGGACCTGCCTCGGTTACCGAATCCACGTACTGGACGCCGAATCGGTCCATCAGATACTCTATCACCGGAAGTTGAACTCTCCCGTCGATACAATTGATCGCCCTACAGAAACTCATGTTTGGATCGTATTCATGGCGACGGAATATCGGTCAGGCAACAGTTCAAACAAATCGTGTGCGCAGGCCTACACCATCGGCTGCCGTTAATTGTCTTCGATCGGACGAGACAAAAAGATCTGCTTTCCATTCCAGCGCACAGGCTACGTGCAGAGCATCCAGAGCACGAATCGTATTTGATTCAAGGATAGCCACGCTGGATGAGATGACCGACTCGGTTAGATTGACTATGAATGCATCTCGTACGTCAAGTGCCAGTTGCTGTTTGGCCCTCGAATAATCGGTCGCAGAAAGATATTTCTCTCGTCGTCTGCGGTTCAGCGCTGAGATGACCTCCGGAATACAGACGACACCGAGGGCCAGCTCCGAGGACTCCATACAGAGGTGTTCTACCTGTTCACTTCCTGCCTCCTCGACAAGCCGCTTGGCGAACGAAGAAGAATCAAAATAAGTCCTCATGGTCACGATCCTCCAGAATGGCAGAGGATAAACTCATCCCTTTGACGGCGAGTCTAAGTCCAGGTTGTTTCCATGAAAGACTATCCGCAGGCTCGGGCGAAAAACGCGTGATCTGGGCGATGGGTTTGCCATGCCGCAGAACCACGACTTTATGACCGCTCTCGACATCTGAGAAGAATTCAGACGCATTTCTTCGAAATTCTGTAAAAGAGACGGTTTTCATGACCAAGCCCATATTATGTACATTAATGTACATAACTATGTACAGAATATCCAGTCGCATAACAGATCCGGTACGAGGACAATCTGAACTTCCGGATATAACCTGAAAGAGCGTTTCTGCTCACGAAAGACTGTTTCTACACGCGATCCATCGAGCCCACCCGCCGCGCGTATTCACACACATTCAAGCCACCACAATGTCGGCCACTTCTCCGAGGGGATCCAGAATATATTCCTCCCCAGTGGACCGGTTGGCTGGACGTGACATGGACGGATCTACCTCCAGATCATCATGTGTCCGGATCCCATACGCGTTCAATCTTCCCGAATTCTCTTTTGAAGATCTCGATGGCCTGCGGCCCGCAGACGTCGTTCGTCATGAGCACATCGACGTCGATCCACATATTGTCTCCCGGTGCCACCCGATCCCGCCCCGCGTACGCGGCGAGAATTTTTTCTGTGATGGTCTGTCCCATGCGCTTTGGTGGACGGACAAAATGTTAATAAGTCCGATTCAGGCCCACCCGCACTGAAAAGCCTGCATGATGCCCTTGCTTACGAAATGCACAGACTCCTCGTCTGCGCGATAAGCGGCCAGACTATTTAGGGCATTCATGTACGCCTCGGCCGATGCCTGAATAACGTCTGTACTGGTCGCCTTCCCCGAGAAGCAAGGCCCTCCGAAACTGATCAGGACCGATACTTCTCCGAATGCGTCGGCGCCTTCTGAAATCGATCGAATCGAGTAATTGATCAGGTCGTGGCCTTCATTGACGGCGTTATCTATCGCGCCGTACAGCGCATCGATAGGTCCGTCTCCCGTGGCAACCTTTTCCTCGAGACGGTTCGTTCTAAGATGCCGTACCCGCACGGTCGCCGACGGCTTGCGGTCCGATCCGACCGATACTTCCAGATGTTCGAGTTTGTAGAGCGGCGTGCTCATGACAGTGGTGTGTTGGTTAACGAGGTTATACAGGTCGATGTCGTTTATTTCCTGCTCGTTGTCCTGACCGACTTTTTCCGATTCTTCCGGCCGATTGAGCCAGGATTTTCTTCATTTCAGCCTTCACACTGTCCCCTATAACCCTGGAGCCGCGAGTATACCTACCGTACTCCGAAGTATCGCTGACAGGAGATCCGTGTTTTCATACCCTCCAGCGTCTCAAATCCGCTCTTCAACGTATGCTTCACAGCGGTCTTTCTTTTGACATCCTTGCTCGCGGTCGTGGTCAACCCTTTCGTGCAATGTCCGACCGACTAGTCTCCTGTCGATATGCCGGCATTCGTACTCCGACCAAATGGACAGCCATCTCAAACTCTCACAATCCGCAACCCCCCGCGCGTTGAGATTGTCGACTTCAAAGCCGATCTTGTGATCGAGAGGCGCCCAGAGCCACACCAGAAACCGGTGTGAGCGCATGATCGGCTCAACTATATCTCACTTCCGGATCGTTTCGGAGATCGGCCGGGGCGGCATGGGCGTGGTCTACAAGGCCCACGATACCAGCCTCGATCGAATTGTTGCCCTGAAATTTCTTCCCCTGGATCTCACGCGTGATCCCGTGGCGAAGGCGCGGTTCGTCCACGAAGCAAAAGCCGCTTCCGCCCTCGATCACAGCAACATCTGCACCGTCTACGAAATCGGGGAGACCGACGACGGGCAGATGTTCATCGCGATGGCGTATTACGAGGGCAGCACGCTGCGTGACTTGATCGAAGAAGGTCCTCTGTCCATTGAAACGGCACTCGACTGGGCCGTTCAAATCGCCGAAGGGATGGCAAAAGCCCACAGCGGAGGCATCGTTCACCGCGATATCAAACCGGCCAATGTGATGGTGACCGCTGACGGCCAGGTAAAAATCGTGGACTTCGGTCTTGCAAAAGTGGCCGAGCAAACCCAGGTCACCCAGGAAGGATCCACCGTCGGCACGGCCGCCTACATGAGTCCGGAGCAGGCGCGCGGCGACGATGTCGATGAGCGGACGGATCAGTGGTCGCTCGGCGCCGTGATGTACGAAATGCTTACGGGGAAGCGGGCTTTTGGCGGTGAGTACTCGCAGGCCATCATTTATTCGGTCCTGAACGAGGAGCCGCAGGCGATCCGAAAGCTGAATCCCGACGTTTCTCCGGACCTTGAAAAGGTCATCCAGCGAACGCTCAAGAAGAATCCGGAGGATCGGTACCCGTCCGTAGCCGAAATCGCGAAAGAACTAAAGCGCTTATTGGACCTGGAGCGAGGAGTTGCGGTCGGGGGCGGCGAACTCCGAAGAGTGCTAATAAAAGCGCGTTCGCCGAGAGCGATCGTAACCGCCGGCATCGGTCTTCTGGCCATCATCGTCCTCTCCGTCTGGTTTTTCAATCGCCAGGCAAAGATTCGCTGGGCACGGGAGGAAATGTTGCCCCGGATTGAACAGCTGATGGAAACCGCCTGGAGGGACTACATCGATGTCTATCGACTCGCTGAAGAGGCTGAAAAGTACATCCCGGACGATCCGAGGCTCACAGAAATCTTCGCCCAGAGCGCCCTGTTCATAGACATTCAAACGGAACCATCGGGCGCAGACGTCTACATGAAAGCCTACGCGAGCCCGGACGACGAGTGGCAATTCATCGGTACATCTCCCGTCGAAAACGTTCGCGTTCCAATCGGGATTTTCAGATGGAAGTTCGAAAAAGAGGGCTATGATACGGTTCTCTCGGCAGCCACGTCCTGGGACTTGGATATAGTAGGGGAGACTCTGGTGGTCGGACGGGAGATCTCACGGGTTTTGGACGAAGAGGGAAGTATTCCCGGCGGCATGGTTCGCGTCACCGGGTTTCAGACCCCCGAGGGCGTGGTCGTAGATGACTTTTTCATTAACCGGACAGAGGTTACGAACCGGCAATTCAAGGCGTTCGTCGAGGCCGGCGGGTATCGAACGCGGGACCACTGGGAGCACGAGTTCGTCCTGAACGAAGCGGTTCTGAGCTGGGAAGAAGCCATGCGCGAATTCGTCGACCAGACCGGTCGGCCGGGCCCCTCGACATGGCAGGCAGGAGATTATCCGGAAGGCCGAGCCAATTATCCGGTTTCGGGAGTCAGCTGGTATGAAGCCGCCGCATACGCCGTATGGGAGGGTAAGAGTCTGCCGACCGGCACGCACTGGGGTCGTGCGCGAGGCGAGCAGACTCCGCTTATTCAGTGGCCGCAGCTTGGTGGGTACGCTACGTTCGCGCCCTTCAGTCGTTTCGGGGGCGATGGGCCGGTTGAGACGGCTAGTCTCCCCGGGATCACATCGTTCGGCGCCTATGACATGGCGGGGAACGTGCGGGAATGGTGCTGGAACCGGGCGGCCCGGGGCCGGCTCATCCGCGGCGGTGCATGGAGCGACAATACGTACGTATTCTCTAAACTGAGCCAGGCGCCGCCGTTCGATCGATCGGAAAGAAATGGATTTCGATTGGCGGTATATCCGAACGGGGAGCATCTGCCTGAAGATCTGCTCGGACCCGCCCAATTACCAGAGACTCCCGATTTCTCGAAGATGGAACCTGTTTCCGACGAGATCTTCGAGGTCTACAGGGAGCAGTTTTTTTATGATCCTACACCACTCAATGCGAAACTGGAGTTGTCGGACGACAGCGCCGAAGAGTGGATTCACGAGCGCGTGACGTATGATGCGGCCTACGGCAACGAACGAATCATCGCGCATCTCTTTCTGCCGAAAAACGTTTCTCCTCCGTATCAAACGGTGGTTTACTTCCCCGGTAGTGGGTCGCTGTTTCAGACTTCCAGCGACGATATCGAGGACTACTTTGAATTCCCGGTTTTTCTGTCGTTTATCATAAAAAACGGACGTGCGGCACTCTACCCGGTATATCAGGGGACCTTCGAACGACAGGATCAGAAGTTTATTCCGCTGTTTTTTGGACAGAACTCGTATGCCTATACGGAATACATAATTCAGTTGGTCAAGGACTTCAAGCGGAGCGTCGATTATCTCGAGACCCGCGAGGACATTGACAGTGAGAGGATCGCGTACTACGGCATGAGCTGGGGTGGTATTCTCGGAACAATTATTCCGGCCGTCGAGGATCGGCTCAAAGCATCCATTCTGGTGCCGGGCCTTCTTCAAGGAAAGGCCAGACCGGAGGTTAACCAGATCAACTACCTACCGCGCGTCACTCTACCGACGCTCATGTTGGGGGGCGAATACGATACGCTTTCGCCAGTAGAAACGGCTATGATTCCCATGTACCATCTTTTCGGGACACCGGACGAAGACAAGGAATTGAAGCTCTATCCGACCGACCACATCCCGCCCATGAACGAGGTCATCCGCGAAACGCTCGCCTGGCTGGACCGCTATTTGGGACCGGTCGACAGGTAGAGCACGACACCGAACGAGGCCGGTGTGCCATTGAGTTTCTCCCCTCCGGCATCGACCTTCTGATCGAGAGACACCCGGAGCCACACCAGAAACAGGTGTGGACACGGAATCGGGTCCTTGCCTACGCGACTCCGTTTTTTTCGCACAGCGCGACCAGCGCGCATTCGTCGCACTTCGGTTTCCTGGCCTCGCACACCGCGCGACCGTGGAGTATGAGCGCGTGACCCATGAAAATCCACTCGTCCCTCGGGAAGGCGTCCATCAAATCCTTTTCGATTTTCACCGGATCGGTGTGCGTCGTGAATCCGATCCGGTAGGCCAGGCGCTTGACGTGCGTGTCCACGACGACGCCCAAAGGCTTACCGAAAAAAGTACCGAGAACGACGTTGGCGGTCTTTCGAGCGACGCCCGGAAGCTTGACTAGATCCTCCATCGTATCCGGGACATCGCCTCCGAACTCGTCAACCAGCATGTTCGCCGCGCCCAGAACGCTCTTTGTCTTGTTTCTGAAGAATCCTGTTGTCCTGATCTCCTGCGAGAATATCTCAGGGTCGGCTTCAGCGAAATCCCTGACCGACCGGTATTTCTGAAACAGGGTCTCCGTCACGCGGTTGACGTTCGCGTCGGTCGTCTGCGCCGACATGATCGTCGCGAAAAGAAGTTCATGGGCGCGCCTGTGTTCGAGCGCGCAGTCGGCGTCGGGGTACAAATCGTGCAGGATGGACGTGACGGCGTTCGAGTTGGGCATATTTTCGGAACAGGCGTTCGAGTTGGGCATATTTTCGGAACAATTGAGAAAATGTCTACGCAACAATTTACACCGTATTGTGCGCTCATGGATCGGGAAATCGCGTCAGGGCACATCTATATCGGCGAGTGGCTTCTGCAGGACAGGACTTGTTACCTTCTCGTGAACCGATACGTTTATCAGTGACCGAACAGTCTCCCTTTGCATATCGATTTCTGGCCGGCACGGTCCGGCTTCTCATGCGCTTTTTCTTCCGGGAAATTGCGTGCGAAGGACTCCACCGGATTCCCAGAAATGTGGGAGGTCTGATCGTAGCCTGGCATCCCAACGGTCTGATCGATCCGGCACTGATTCTGTCCTACTTTCCCGGTCACATCATTTTCGGCGCGAGGCACGGTATTTTCAACTGGCCACTCGTTGGTCGTTTGATACGCATGATCGGCACCGTTCCGATCTATCGCGCGAGCGATGTGAGCGATCTGACGAGGAAAGAGAAACTCGCAGCCAACGAGGCCAGCCTCGACACGCTGGCAAATGAGCTGGCTGTCGGCTCGTTTTCAGCTCTGTTCCCGGAGGGGCTTAGCCATGACCAGCCCCATCTGGCTGAGGTCAAGACGGGAGCCGCCCGCCTCTACTACCGGGCTCGTGAACTCTCAGGCCCCGGCGATCCCGCTCCCGTCATCATTCCTGTCGGCCTTCATTACGATCGCAAGAATATTTTCCGGTCGCGAGTTCTGATATCGTTTCACGAACCGATTGATCTTCCGAAAGAGCTCGATGTGCGCCCGAAAGAGGGCGATTCGCCGGCAGACATCAGGTCCCGATACCGGGGCCTGACCAACCTGATCGAAGAGAAGCTCGTCGAAATCGTCCACACGACCGAGGACTGGAAACTGCATCACCTAATGCACCGGGCCAGAAAACTGATGCGCGCCGAGCGGGCTTTCCGTGCCAACGCTTCACCGGAACCGCCATCGATAAGCGAATGGGAACTGGGCTTTGCACGGATCTGGTACGGATACCGAGCCCGGATAAAAACGCATCCTAAGGAAATAGAGTCGCTGCGAAAGGATGTGGCGAGTTACGACCGGACGTTGACCGCGCTGGGGCTGGAAGATTACGAGATCTCCCTGAAACCGAGACTCGCGTCTCCGCTCTGGTATGGACTTTTCGTCCTCCAACTCATTACCGTCTATCTCTTCCTACCGCCCATCCTGCTTATCGGAATCATCGTCAATATCATCCCGTACGGGCTCCTGAAACTACTCGATCGACTGCTCTCAAAAGACGAAAAAGATGCCGCTTCAGTCAAAGTGCTTGGAGGGGCCGTCCTTTTCCCGCTCGTATGGGTGATCGCTGCCTATCTGGCCGCACGGGGCGATATCCGTCTCCATGAAGCATTCCCGATCATCCCGGACATTCCCGGAATCGTCGCGATTGCCGCGATCATGCTTGGATTCCTGAGCGGAATGGTCGCGCTTCGATACACCGAGTACTCCGCCGAGACGTTTCACGCAATACGGGTTCAGATCACACGGAAGCGGCGTAAACATCTCCTCAGTGACCTCAGGGAGACGCGTTCTAGGCTGTACGAGCGATTTGCACGCCTCGAGGAGGGCCTGGACCTTCCGGGCTTTGTGGCGCCGGACGGTAGAATCATATCAAAAACATATTAATGGAACCCGCGCTGTCGAAAAAGCTGGCTGCCCTCCCGAAACGTCCGGGCGTTTATCAGCACAAGGACGATAACGGAAAGGTGCTGTACATCGGGAAGGCCAAGAACCTCAGGGCGCGCGTCAATTCGTATTTCCATAAAAGCAGAAATCTCGACGGGCGATTGCGAATCATGGTGAACAAGATTCGCGACGTGGAAGTGATCATCACCGATACGGAAGCGGAAGCGCTCATCCTGGAGAACAATCTCATCAAACAGCTCCGGCCGCGCTACAACATCAATCTGAGAGACGACAAATCCTACCCGTTCATCTGCGTCAAGAAAGAACATTTTCCGCGCGTCTTCCCGACCAGACGGATTCGACGAGATGGTTCCAAATATTTCGGACCGTACACGAACGTGCGCAGCATGAACATCATGCTCGATACGATCCGTTCCATATTCAGAATCCGTACGTGCTCGCTTCGACTGGCTCCGGAGCCGATTGCCGCCGGCAAGTTTGACGTATGCCTCCAATACCACATCAAGAAGTGTGATGCCCCCTGCGTAGGATACCAGAGCGAGGAGTCGTACGACCGGATGATCAATCAGGTGGAGAAACTCCTGAACGGTAAGACCTCAACCCTAATCGAACTCCTCAGAGACGAGATGCAGCGGCTCGCCGGAGAAGCGGAATTCGAGGAGGCGGCCAAGCTTCGCGACCAAGTGCTGGCGCTGGAGAAATACTCCGAACGCCAGAAAGTTATCAGCCGGGACGGCGTCGACCGCGACCTGTTCGCCCTGGCCGTTGATCGCACGGAAAACCTGGCGTGCGGTGTCATTTTTCAGATGCGGGACGGATCGATCATCGGGCGGCAGCACAAATATCTGCACCGTATCGAAGGGAAGTTGGACGAGGCCCTGATGAAGGTGCTACTGGAGAGGTATTATACGGAGACGACGTTTTTCCCTGACGAAATACTGCTTTCGATTCCGTGCAGCGACCTCGATCCTGTTTCCGAATTCATCTTCGGCCAGAAAGAGAAGCAGGTGCCGATCAAGCATCCTAAACGCGGAGAAAAGGCCGCCCTCATCCGGATGTTGGAGCAAAACGCGCGTTTGATGCTCGAAGAGTACAAACTTCAGCGTGAGCGTAAATCGGAAGGCCGGATTCCGCATGTAATCACCGCGCTGAAGGATGATCTGAACCTTCCACGCCTCCCTCATCGCATCGAATGCTTCGACATCTCGCATCTGGCCGGCACGGGTGTAGTCGCTTCCTGTGTCGTATTCGCCGACGGAAAACCTAAAAAGCGGGAATATAGAACGTACAAAATTCGTTCCGTAGGCTCAGGTCACTCGGACGATTTCCAGTCCATGCGTGAAGTCATCACGAGGCGGTATGCGAAGGTGGTGGAGGAAAATGGTCCCTGGCCGGACCTGGTGGTCGTTGACGGCGGTAAAGGACAGCTCTCAAGCGCCGTCGAAGCGCTCGAGAGCGTCGAGGCATACGGAAAATTCCCCGTGGTTGGTCTCGCCAAGCGTCTGGAGGAAGTCTTTTTTCCCGGAGACACGGATTCTGTGTTCATCCCAAAAGCCAGCGCATCGCTGCAGCTTCTCCAGCGCGTTCGAAACGAGGCGCATCGTTTTGCCGTCAATTTCCAGCGCAAGC
Source organism: Bacteroidota bacterium (assembly GCA_022571135.1). Lineage (GTDB taxonomy): Bacteria > Bacteroidota > Rhodothermia > Rhodothermales > UBA10348 > JACZYK01. Next base: position 1,847 of record JACZYK010000013.1, on the reverse strand, counting down.
AGCGGTCGAAGAAGACGCTTCACAGCGCATTGCTGGACATTCCGGGTATCGGACCGGCTACGGTTCGCAAGTTGATCCGGGAGTTCGGATCGGTCCGCCGCGTGCACGACGCGTCAAAAGAGGCTCTCCTCGAATCGGTCGGCCCGTCACTGGCGCTTAGACTGAACCAATATTTCGAATCGGAAGGCGCCGAATCGTCGACTCGACCATGATTCCTGTCGTGCAGTTTCCGGGAAGAATGTACAATTACCATCTAGGAAAATAATTCCAATTGCACGTTTTTTTGACCGCAGCCTGCACATTCGCACTGAATTAAAATTGATCATCGCTGAGGAACCGGCCCCTCTTAGCGATGCCAAAATCGCAGTCCAATTGGCAAAGAGGGGATATAATTTAGCTAGAAGAACTGTGGCAAAATACCGATCAATGGAAGGCATATTGCCGGCCCATCTTAGACATAGAATCGAAAATTAAACCTATGAGTGTCAAATCACAAATTCCCCACTTCGATCCAGCATTACCGCTGGAAATGGGTTTTGATGTGATTAATTGCGACTTGATGAATCGCCGCCGCGAAAGTTGTTGATAAGGAGTTGGGGTGGGAAATACATGAAGGCCCTCCACCAGGGCCGCTTCCGGGGCATCTACAGCGGGTACGTAAACCGCGGTATAGCCCTGGTCCCGGGCCACCGACACCATGGCCAAAATGCCCGCGGTGTGGCGGAGACTTCCGTCCAGGGATAGCTCCCCCAGCAGGATCGCTCCCTCCTGGGGAGGCTCCACCTGCTCCGAGCTCAATAGAATCCCCACGGCGATTGGCAGGTCGTAGGCCGGACCCGCTTTCCTGAGGTCGGCGGGAGCCAGGTTCACCGTGATACGGCGCAGGGGGAACTCGCAGCCGGTATTTCGCACGGCGGCCCGCACTCTCTCCCTGGCTTCCTGCACCGCCGTGTCGGGCAACCCCACGATGTTGAAGGCAGGCAAGCCGGGAGATATGTCCACCTCAACCTGGACTATGTAGCCGTCCAGGCCCACAACCGCGCAGGACTGGGTTGTGGCTAGCACGGGAGGCACTCCCTTATCGATGATTCCATAATGCCGCCCTCGGCAATCTTATCTGAGGAAGGCCCGGGCCATACCCGCGTGCGCCTTCTTTGCCCATGAAACTGCTGAATGCCGGGAGCCGTGAGGCTACAGGCTCACCCGGTAACTATACGGCAAGGCAGAAAACGACGCTATGCCGTTCCGACACTGAGTTGGTAGAGGTCGCTGGCAACGGTGATGGGCCCTTGGAAGTGTTGTCTCGCCTCATCCAACAGGGGTTGGGGATCGAGATGGTAGGCGGTTGAGATGTGGGTTATTACAAGCTCTTGTACCCCGGCCAGGGCCGCGGTACGGGCTGCATCGGCGGCGGTCGAGTGCCCTATCTCATGGGTAAGATCTCTGTCCCCTTCGGTGCTGAAAGCTTCGTGGATCAGCAGCCTGGCGCCCTGGGCTGCCTCCACCAAGTTGGGGCTAAACCGGGTATCCCCGGAGAAGACCACGGCCACGCCATCGCTTTCTATCCGCCAACATACGGCGCCGCCTATGTGGTCCACTGGAAAAGAGACGGCGTGAGTGGCTGCACCCAGTTGGACTCGCTGGCCTTCCTGAGCAGGGAGCCACTGGAACACCCGCTGACCTCTGCGATTGGTGGCGCCGTCTTCGTCTACTGTCAGAGAGTGGTCGGCTGCCTGGCAAAGCTGCTTTACTCCTTCCAGAGTTTCCTGGCTGCCGTGCAGTGCCAGAGTAGGAGCGTCGGGGGCGGCCCGGCTGCGCACCAACTCAAGGTTGTTCAACCCCATTCT
>JACZYK010000246.1 GCA_022571135.1 Bacteroidota bacterium | reverse complement strand
ATGCTGTCGGTTTTCGCTCTCGAAAAAGCAGAAGTTCGACCAGGAAATGGCTCTATCGTTGTGACTGGAGCGACAGGTGGAGTAGGTAGTTTTGCAATCATGCTGCTCTCACGAGCGGGATATCGGGTAGTGGCGTCCACCGGAAAGCAGGATGCGATCCACTACCTCGAGTCCTTAGGAGCTACTCAGATCATAGACCGTCAGGATCTTGAGGCGGGCGCCCGAAAGCCCCTCGATTCTCAAAGGTGGACGGGCGCCGTCGATTCGGTCGGGGGCCCGACGCTCGAAGCCATCATAAGCCAGATGCAAAGACACGGGAGCGTGGCGGTGTGCGGACTGGCCGGTAGTCACAAACTGCACACAACGGTTTTCCCGCTCATTTTGCGCGGCGTCAATATTCTGGGTATCGACTCAAATACATGCCCCGTAGAGGTTCGCAGACAGGCCTGGGAGAGACTGTCGGAAACCATACCCGCAGAAGATCTCGAGCGGATCAGTACGACCATATCGCTGGAGGATTTGCCGGTGCGGGCCGACGAGATGCTGGCAGGCAGGATCCGAGGGCGTACGGTTGTCGAGTTGGGCACACCTGTTGCCGGAGATTTGAATCGTCGGGAGTAAGGGATTTGAAGGGTCCCTCAGTCGGTCAAATCCCGTGGTTTAATAGAGCATCCGACTCTAATTTTATCAAAAGTTACGCCTGACATAGATCCTAGAACCGACCCGGTGTCCACTAAAGAACACACAACGCGGAAATTGCTATGAACGGATTCAGCACATTTAGTCGAAGCGTTCTATCGGCGCTGTCCGTCTCTCTGTTATTGCTGGCAGTGGATTCCGCGTCGGCACAGACGAGCGGAGAAGCCGGCGCGTCATTCATCGTCGGATTTCCGCAGGGAGAGTTCAGCTCCCAGTTGAACGCGACGGGATTTGGAGTTAACGTATACGGCGGCATACGTCCGGGCCGCAGAAGCCCGATCCTGCTCGGAATCGATCTGGGTTTCCTCATCTACGGGCATGAACGAAGAAATGAGCCCTTCAGCACGACTATTCCGGACGTGACCGTAGACGTTATCACAGACAATAATATTTTCCTCGGTCATCTGCTTATGCGGATCCAGCCTCCAAGTGGACCTGTCAGGCCGTATCTGGAAGGTCTTTTCGGGTTCAAATACCTATTCACGGAGACACGTATCGAGAACGAAGGCTTCGTGGGATCGGAGCCCATAGCCCATTCTACAAATTTTGACGATACGGCGTTGAGCTATGGCGCGGGAGGTGGTCTGTCGATCTCTCTGGGAAAGGCGAATCTGGAATCGGGCCGTGCAACGATATCATTGGAGTTCGGCGTTCGCTACCTGATTGGCTCAAGCGCCGAGTACCTCAAGAGGGGATCCATCCGAAGGGATGCCGGAGGAGTCGCCTTCGACGTAACCCGGTCCGAAACGAACATGCTGGAGGTCCGCATCGGCGTTGGATTCCGTTTCTGAGGCCCCCCCCGCTTATGCTTGGACAAGAGTTCGGTTTCGACGGACCTCCTTATCTCCGGGCGGGTATGCCGGCGGTTGGACGTTACTCCATGTTCTCCGGAAAGAGCGAAACGCGAACGTAGCGCCTGAGATCCAGGTATTTTCTGGCGGCGACGACCATGTCATCACCCGTGATGTCGTCCAGGTACGTCGCCGGTCCGGCCAGTATGAGCGACGGATCCATGTCGTGTTCGAGGTAGAACTGGAGCGAACTCATCCAATAGCCGTTTTCCCGGAGGCCGACTTCGTGCACCCGGATCGCGGCCTCGCGCGCATTATCCATGTACTTTGCCTCTGGCGGTGCCTTTTGAAGCCGTTCGATCTCCGCGGTGAGCTGGGAAACGAGTTCCTCCATCCTTTCCGGATCACACCCGAACGAGATGTTGAATCGGTACGATTCGTAGGGTTCATCCCGCAGAGAGGCGCTGACGCGGACACCATATGTGCCTCCGAGATCCTCTCTCAGAATCTCGCGAAGCCGCGTGTCCACAATCCTCTTGAGCATCTGAAGCTTGCGTCGCTCGTCGATCGACCATTCGGCGTCACCGGAAAACACGAACGTGACGTTGCTCTTCGGTTCGACGCCTTTGAATACGCTCTTCTCGACGACCGAGGGCGGCGTCCGCTGACCGTTGTCCCGCCAGTTTTCCTCGCGTCCCGAAGACGGAAGGCTCGCGAGGTATTGTTCGATAAGCGGTCGGATTGCGTCCATCTCGAACGAGCCGACGAAATAAAACGTGAAGTCGCTGAAGTCGGCGAACCGGTCTTTGTAGAACTCGAAACTCTCGGCCAGACGAACCTCCGCGATCACCTCTTCCGAAAAGGGCCGCGATCGGAAGTGGTACTGGGCAACCGTCACTGCGAGCGTATCGTTGAACGCCGACCGGGGGCTCATCTGCATCATGCTCAGCATGCTCGTGATACGGGTGATGAATGAGGCGTACACCACGCTGTCCGCACGCGCATCGGTCCCATAGAGATAGACCAGCCGGAAGAGCGTCTCCAGATCTCTTGGAGAGGCCGATCCGGAAAAACCTTCGGCCAAGTCGGTGATGAAAGGCCGGACATTAACCGTTTTTCCAGTCAGTTTTTTTCTCAGTTGGATCGGATCGAAGGATCCGACACCGCCACCGCCGATGAGCGGAGTAGCAAAAGAAGCGGACATATAGGCCTCGTCGGGCGACAGGGATAATCCCCCGGGGCTCGTTGCGCTGAAGAGTACCTCATCGTTTTTGAAATCGGTCGGACGGAGTATGACTTTCACGCCGTTCGATAGGGTGAGGAACGTCACGCTCGTCGCCTCGTCGGTACGCTCCTCGACGATACTGCCGGGCACAGGCGGATCGGGAAGCAGGGGGGCGTCGTCGACGTCGTCGACGAACGCAGTGAGTTCAGACGTCCCGATGGAGTCGAATACAGCCTGGACGCCCTCGACCGAAGGCAGGGGCTCCGAATCATTTTCCGGCCCCGAAATCTGGATGACCTGGTTCCGATTCGTCATCAGTTTCGAAACGAGTCCGTTGACCTCTTCCAGCGTAATGGTTGGAATCACGTCCTTAACGATCTGGTACTCGAGTTCGATACCGGGTACGACCTCTCCTGTGAGCACGTGCCTAATAAACTCGGCGGCAAGCCTTCCCGAATTCGTTTTGTCTCGCTCGTTGTAGGCTACTTCCATCCTGCGCAGGCGATTGGTCCTGGCCCGTGCGAGCTCAGAAGCGGTAAAACCGTGCAGCCGAAGGCGTTCAGCTTCTTCAAGCATGGTCCTGAGTGCACGCAGGTACTGGCCGTTCAACACGCCTGCGCTCAGTACGTAATTGGCGCGGGTTCGGACGAGGGCGCCGTCACCCGTTCCCGCTCCTATAAAGGGTGGATCTGCGCTCTGCGTCAATTCGCTGAACCGCTGGTTCAACATACTCGCGTAGAGCAAGCGGATCTGGCCGTCGCGGTACATTTCGACGGTTCCCTCCTCGGGAACGTCGTGCTTATACCGGATCCTCACCGAGGCTGAAGGCATCTCCGGGTCCGATTCGATCGAGTACAGCGTTTCGTCGTGATCCGGTACTACGAAGAACTCCCTCTCACGCTTATCAGCCGGCAGCGTGAGGTCTGAAAAATTGGCCCGGATCAACGCTTCTATATCATCCTGGTCGAGAAATTCTTTGGCATTTTTTGAGTTAACTGAGCCACCATAAATAACACGTGATACGTTTACTAAATTTTTAATATAGCCGCATATCTCTGCCGCTTCCTCTGGTATATCTGCGTTACCGGTACCAACTGCCCATATAGGTTCATAAGCTATAACGACTCTTTTAGCATCGCTCGATTTCACACCTTTCAAATCATTTTTAATTTGGCCGGTGATAAAATGCTTAGCCGCGCCTAACCCTTCTTTTCTAGTTTCTATATGTTCCCCTACGCAGAGGATAACCTGCATGCCAGAGGCTAAAACAGTTTTTACTTTTTTGTTTATGATGTCGTCTGTTTCTCCAAGAGCCCTTCTTTCGCTGTGCCCTACTATGACGTAGCTTACGTTTAAATCCTTTAATTGACGGGCTGAAATTTCGCCTGTGTACGGACCGCCATCTTCCCAGAAAACATCCTGAGCGCCGAGTGAAGCATTCTTTAGGGTTTTCCCTACAGCATCAATATATGTGAATGGCGGGATGATGACAGTTCCTCTATAATCTTCTGCCAAAGCTAGCTTAACCGCATCCTTA
>JACZYK010000245.1 GCA_022571135.1 Bacteroidota bacterium | reverse complement strand
CTCCGTTACTGGCATTGCCTTGCTCCGAATGCGTTTCCATAAACCAAGTACCTCCTGGTGGATTTAGTTGAAGATTACAGACGGGCAGGTTGTTGCGAAATTAGTATTCGCTCCCACCGAATCGGCCCAGTCCGCTTTCTGCCAGCCGATGCCGTGCTGCAGCGCCCGCGACAAGATAGGTGGTATCCTCCGCACGGGCGACATAAAACAACATTATTATAGTACCGGAAATCGGTCAGAAATGATAATGCTTGTCTGGACAATAGCCTGACCTTCGACAACGATCTTGTTACATCGCCAGATTCCCGATCAACTCCTCGTAGCCTGGATCCGTCCTGAGATCATCCAACCACACGGAATTTTCTACATCGGCAAGATTAAGTCCACGCTTGAGCGCCTGCAAAATGTAGGATAGCGATGCCTCGTGATTACCCATTATTTCGTAGGCTATGCCAATGCACCGTAACGAAAACGACTCAACACGCTCAAGCGCCAGTATGCGATCGATCACGGAGAGTGCCTCCCTGTCTAGATCCAACTTCGCGTATGTCATCGCCAGTAATTCGAGCGTATCGAGTGATCGCTGATTGATATTCAGAATCTGTTCAGAAAGCTGAACAGTCCGTCTCCAGGCTCGCGTTGCCTCGTCATCCCGCCCGAGCCAGTGATATGAATCCCCCAGGTTGTTCCATCCCCAGATGCTTGTACTGTCCAATTCCAATGACTGACTGAATAACTCTGCTGCCTCTTCAAAATCGTCTGCAGCAATACGAAAAACACCCAGATTGTCGTACGCAAGTGCACGGGCTGCCAACTCATCGAAATTAACTACAGTCGCCTTGTGAAATAGCGATTCCGCAGCCTCTCTACGTCCCATCCTGTCATATTGTGTAGCCAGATTGTTGTAGCCCCAGGCGGATTGAGGAGCAAGTTCGGTCACCCGGAGAAACTGTTCGGCTGCATCAGTATGGCGAGTCTCATAGTGATAAAAAATGCCAAGATTATTGTAGTAGAGCCAGTATTCCGGTTTGGCGCGTATGGCGGCGAGCCAGGCGTCCTCGGCCTCTTCAAGTCTGTTTTGGAGTTCCAGAGCGACAGCCAGGCCATCGTAGGCACTGGAGCTGTTTGGGTCGATATCCAACGCCCGTCGGAACTCTTTCTCCGCATCTGCGGGTCGGCCTGTGTTGTTGAGAATTGTGCCGAAAGCAACATGAACCGGCGCAGAACTGTCGTCTAGTTTAAGCGCGTTTCCGACGTAATTAACGGCCCGATCGAACCACGCTCTATTTTTTGTTGCGTTGTACTTATACCAGTATGCCTGGCCCAGTCCCGCCATGGCGAGGGCATACGTGGAATCTTTTGCAATGGCCCGCTCGAATGAGTCGATCGCAAGGTCGAGATTACTCGGAGTCTCGAAATGTTGCAGATACCCCTGCCCTCTCAAATAATACTCGAACGCTTCAGGAACGGTCGTTCCGCCGGCCACGAGCGTGGTTCTCGCATCAGGATTGATTTCGACCTCCAGCAGTTCAACCAGGGCCTCAATAAAGCTGTTTTGTAACGCCGATACATCGGTCAACCTTCCATCCAGGACAGTGGATCGGAGCGTACGTCCGGTATCCGTATCCACCAGGAAAAGTGCCATCTGAACGTCGTCCCCTCTCAGCCACACGCTCCCGGTCACAACCATCTGGACGTGGAGCTTTATACCCGCCTCCTTGGCCGTTTCGACTCCTAACCTGAAGACATCAGGTGACGGAACCACCCACAGAGCGTCCTGAAACCGTTCCATACCCTGAAGCTTTGCACTTACCGAATGAACAAGCCCATCGATAATAGCCCTGTTCTCCGGATTCTGTCCAACATCTAGAAAAGGAACCACCGCGAGACCACGGAGATCAGGGACGGGTTCCGAGCCGGGAAAAAGTGTATTTCGCAGCGAGGGGATCGCAAAAATAAGCGCCAGAACCGTAAGAACCGTCACACCGATCACAGACACTCTCCTCAGGATACGGCGCCGGGCCATGATCGCCCGATAATCTGTCGCGGCGACGGCCTGTGCTCCCCCCTGGAGTCGCCTCAGGTCCGTTACCAGTTCAGATGAGGATGGGTAGCGGTCGGCCGGATCCTTGGCGAGACATCGAAAAACAATGTCTTCCAGAGCTTTTGGAATGTCGGGGTCGTGTTCGCGAAGAGGTACAGGCTCGACATTTATAATGGCATACAGAATTGCCGTTTCATATGGAGCGTCGAAGGGTCGAATACCGGTCAACATCTCGTACAATACCGCACCGACAGACCAGATGTCAGTGCAGATGTCGACGGGTTCGCCGCGGGCCTGCTCGGGCGACATGTACCTGATCGTACCGTACCTTTTACCGGTGGTAGAGAGAGAAAGGTCCGTGACTTTGGCCAGACCGAAGTCCAGAATCTTGACGACATCACGTTCGGTTACGATCAGGTTGCCAGGCTTGATGTCGCGGTGGACAATACCGGCCTGATGGGCCGTTGCCAGCCCTTCGGCGGTCTGGATTGTATAGTTGACCGCCTTCTCTACCGACAGCGCGCCGCGGGCGATCTCTTTTCTTATCGTACACCCTTCGTAGCAAGCCATCGCGATGAAAATCAGGCCGTCATCGGTCTCACCGATTTCATGGATGGTGCAGATATTCTGATGGTCCAGACTGGAGGCCGCTTTCGCCTCCTGGATGAAGCGGGCTTTTGACTCGGGATCTGATGCAAGATGTGGAGGAAGGAATTTTAGGGCGACCGTGCGATCGAGTTTTTCATCGACCGCCTTATAGACGACACCCATTCCCCCCTGGCCGAGCTCCTCTGTGATGCGATAGTGCGATATGGTCTGCCCAATCATGCCACTAAACCGTTATACGATGCAAGAAACGTGTAGCCCGCGACAATCACAAAGCCGGCGCCTGGATGAGCCAGGAACTACGCCGGTGGGCCGCCATCAGTGGCTCGGCGCCGGAAACGACGTTAACGGGCCGACTCCTCCGGTGCGCCGAACGTGAGCCTGATAGTGCGTGGGCCCTTCGCATCGCTCAAAACGACGATGAAAATGGTCGCGTACTCATCGTCCTTCAGGTCCGGAAACTTTGAGCCCCCCAGTTCTCCGACGATGGCCGGAATTGTATTGCTGTGCCCGACTACAAGTATGGCCTCGCCATCTGGCCGCGATCTGACGGCGTCTGCAACCGACCTGATATGATCGTCGATGCCACCTCTGACTGCTACAATTTCAGGATCGAGGTTTCCATTCTTAACAACGAGCGCCGCCGTATCCACCGTGCGTCTGAGCTGCGTGGTGATCACATGATCGATGCCCGCATCTTCCAATGCTGCGGCCAGAGCTTCGGCCCGAAGACAGCCTTCGTCGGTAAGGGCTGGATCACCGGCCGGTTCCGCCGACTTCTCGGCGTGCCGAACCAGAAACACGATCTTTCCGGCCTGAGCCGACGCCCGAGAAACCGCGCCGATTGGCGCCATCGCGCCTATCAGAATCAACAATCCGAATCCGCTCGCCCTTCTCATCTCGATTCCTCTCGTAAAAACAATACGTAGTCCTCCAAGTCGTCGGGTCGCGCGCTTATGATACGCCAGGGGCAGTGTTTCCGCCTTCGTTGAAGCGAATCGGCTAAAAGAAACTGAAGCTTGTTCCTTGGTGTAACGTCGATACCCGGATCCGCATCATAACGCAGCCTCTACCGTCTACTTGCAGTCGCCCCCGGGAGCACCGATGAATCATATTCGAATGTCTCAAAACGTTATTCTAAATCGTCTGTACGGTTTAATCGACGATTATATCGAAAAGAACGAGGATCCCGAAACGCCGGTCGTGCTGTACCGGGATCCGGATGAGCTCCGAGAATTGATCGATCTTTCGCTTGACCAGGAGGGCATTTCCGAGACGGAGTTGATGGATCTCGTCGACACTTACCTCCGGTTCAGCGTTCGTACAGGGCACCCGCAGTTTCTGAATCAGCTCTATCAGGGATTCAATCTCCCAGGTTTTGCGGGAGAGGTGGTTGCGGCGCTGTCCAACACTTCGATGTATACGTACGAGGTTGCCCCGGTCGCCACGCTCATCGAGCAGGAGCTGATCCCAGCTGTCGATGCTCACTATCGCACCGATCCAGCCAATCGGACTCTTTCGGGGGCTTCTTTCGCCGGCCTGTTCACGCTCTATGCCATGTTCGAGAAGCCAGACCTGTTCCACCGCTATCTGGCGGCGGTGCCGAGTCTCTGGTACGGTGATGGCGTGCTCTTCCAGATGGAGGAGG
>JACZYK010000244.1:1143-4300 GCA_022571135.1 Bacteroidota bacterium | reverse complement strand
TGCGCCAGATGGACGACGTGTAGAGCTGCTCCTGGGCCATTGTCCCCTCGTACCAGTCGTCGATCGACATGACCGCGGATGAGGATGCAACTGCCGGAGACACACCCATGACGTAGCTCATGTCGGCGACCCAGATATTCTGTGCACCGAATTTGCCTGTTGAATCGCGACTGGTACTCGTGAAAACGAGGTGACGACCGTCCGGACTCCAGGACGGCGAAAAGTCGGATCGATGGCCGAACGTGACGTAGCGAATATGACCGTCGTCCACGCCGTACGTGAATAGATTGTACCATCCCTCCATCCCAGTCGACGTTCGATCCGAGGAAAAGGCGATCGTGGTCCCGTCCGGACTCCATGCCGGATCCCGATCATCATAGGTGTCATGGGTGAGCCGTTGGAGCTCCTTCGACTCGATATGATAGATATAGAGGTCGGAGTAGCCGCTCCCGTCGATAGACGAGAATGCAAACCGCTTCCCGTCCGGGCTCCAGGTTGGAGAATAAACCGCAACGAGATGGTCGAACCGATACGTTTCATCCATCTCGTCCGTCTCCAGGTCGTAGACGTGTATGACGTCGTTGCCTCCGCTCTTCGTAACGAAGACCAGCATGCCTTTCGGCGATACGCTGATACGGCTCTCGAAGAGGTGGAAGGCTTCGAAGCGGTCGCTACGGCCACCGCGAATCAGAATCTCCGGGTCGGAAAGAGGCCGGTAGTCTTCGTCGACGGGTACGCTGTAAACATTGCTGAACCCCTTGTGATTACCGACGAAGTAAATGTTTCTTTTTCCGTCCTTGAATCGGTAGTACGTCGGCTTGGCGTTGAATCCCTCTGTCGATAATCCTCCTGCAATGACCGAGGGGAGATCGATTTCATCAAGCTCGGGGTAGTACTGCCGCTTGAGCCATTTCTGCCACTTGCTGGAGATCACACCGAACTTGTCTTGCGTTGTGATTTCCATGTTCTTTCGAAAATCCCTTTCCTTCCAGGCATTTTCAATCAACTCCAGAATTTTCTCCTCTCCGTATGTCTCGGATAGGAAACGGCAGATCACCTCTCCCTGCTTGTACATCACAAACGAACCGCTGATGCGATACATGGTCTCGAGCGGAACGAGATAGTTCGCATAGATGGCATCCCGAATGACCATCTCATGCTGATAATCCGGCTCCCCGGACCAGTATTCGGCGAGACCTTCTGTAAACCAGAGGGGCAGATTGCGATCCGGCATTTTCCGGTGATCCCGCATCACACGCAGCAACTTGTTGAACGTGAATACATGGACCAACTCGTGGCGAATGACACGCTTGAATCGGTGCAGATTGCCGTTGGCCGGAATAACGACCCTCCCCTTCATGAACTCGAAAAAACCACCGACGCCGTCCGGGATGAATCCCGGCGTGATGTTGGTTTGCTTGAAATGCAAATTCGACGAGTAGAATATGATTGGTACGCGATGATTCAGCGAGTAATTGAATCGATTTTGCAGTTCCGAATAGGCCTCTTCGGCAAAGAACGCTCCGTGTTCAGCCAGATCGAGCATCTCCGGATAATAGTAGATGTCGAAATGTTCGGTCTTGAGTACGTGCCAGTCGAAATTGTCGTACTGGATTTTATTACGGCCGAAATGATAGGCGTACTGCGCGGATACAGGCACCGGAAGCAGCAAAAGGAGAAGAAGCGCATATCCTCGAATGACGCTGCCCATCATAAATTGATCACAGGAGTTTAAAAATAGGTCCTGGTACACTTCCGGGATATGGTCCGACGACGCTGCCGATATCGCTTCGGATTATGCGGGACACACCGTAAATACTTCTCAAACGCGTCCGTCAACCTAAAGTAGTCCACTTGTGGCAGTCAATCCCGTCGATACCGCTTTACGGTTGAAACGCGTTGTTGTGTCGGCAAATAGAGGTCCCGAACCGTATTCGGTCCCGCCGTATTCCTATCCCGCGCTTCCGGTCCGTTCGACTCGTTTGACACGGGTTCAGTCGCTAGCGTTCCCATCGTCGAGGAAGAAAGAAAGACCGCATCCGTGCTCGTCCAGCCAGCGATCAAGCATATTCCCGAGGTCGGCGGCATTGTCCGACTTAAGCGCCATTTTTGCCAGTCGGCGACCCTCCGTGAGTTTCATGGCCCGCACGACTCGTTTTATGGCGGGCAAGTATACGGGCGACGCGCTCAGCGTGTCGACGCCGAGACCAATCAATACGGGTACAGCACGCAGGTTGGTAGCGAGTTCGCCGCAAAGGCTCACCGGTATGCCGGCGCGCCGGGCGGCGTCCACGGTATTCTTGATCAGCTGCAGCACGGCAGGATGCAGGTCCTGATAGAGCTCCGCGACGAGATCGTTGCCGCGATCGACGGCGAGCACATACTGGGTGAGATCATTCGTTCCTATCGAAAAGAAATCGACTTCCTTTGCGAACCGGTCTGCCATGAGCGCTACCGCCGGGACCTCGACCATCACACCAATCGGAATAAACTTGTCGAAGCTTATATCTTCCTGCTCAAGACTCTGCATCACTTCGTTAAGAATTTCCTTGAACTTTCTGATCTCCGAGACATCCGTCACCATCGGCAACAAAATACGCGCTGGTCCGAGCACACTGGCACGCAGTATGGCCCTCAACTGTGGGCGAAGAATTTCTGTCTTGTCGAGCATTACACGAATACCGCGCCATCCGAGAAACGGATTGTGCTCTCTGTGCGCCATGGGTAGCATCTTGTCCCCACCCAGATCCAGAATCCTGAACGTAGTCGTGCCGGGCAGTGCCCCTTCGATTACCTTCTGGTAGACTTCGAATTGTCGATCTTCAGAGACGGAGATCCTACCCTCCATAAGCAGAAGCATTTCCGTCCTGAATAATCCGACGCCTTCCGCGCCGTATTCCTTCAGGAGATCTATTTCTTCGCGAAGATCCAGGTTGGCTTCCAGACCTACTCGGTGGCCATCGATGGTCTCTCCCGGAAGCGGTACCAGGTGCTTATCCTCCTGAATCAGTCTTTTGTAACGCTCCTGTCGGGTCTTGTATCGATCGAGCGTAGTTTCGGACGGGTTGATGATGACCTGACCGCGTATTCCATGCGCAGCAGCTATTATACCAACACACAAAAGGGAGACAGTATTTTCCACCTTTCCAGACATCTC
>JACZYK010000244.1:0-1133 GCA_022571135.1 Bacteroidota bacterium | reverse complement strand
AATCACCGCTTCGAATCTGGCTCGTGACTTCGTGCATGCCGACCACGGCAGGCAACCCCAGGGCACGCGCCATGATTGAGACGTGCGACGTGAGTCCCCCGAAATCCGTGGCGCAGCCCAGAATTCCTCGCCGGCTGAACAGTATGATATCCGATGCGGTAAGGCTCTCCGCGATGACAATCGTATCCGAATCGATGGCCGAAAGAATTCGCTCACGCCTCAGATGTCGGATGATTCTATCCTGTACATCCTGGAGGTCATGAGCCCTTTCTCTCAAGTACTCGCTGTCGCTTGCCTCCATCTTCTGGCGATGCTTTGACATCACCACGTGAACGGCGAATCCTGCGTTGAACTTCTGATCTTTGATGAACTCAATGACCGCCTGATAGAGCGCCTTGTCACGAAGCATGAGCAGTTGGGCTTCGAAGATCGACGAGCTTTCCTCGCCAAGTTTGTCTCTGGTGACATCGATGATTTTATGGAGGTCCCGTTCTGCGCGCTTTACAGCCTCCTCGAAGCGCTGGTACTCGGCTTCGAGGTCTTGCTCGCCCAGTTCCCGCTGCTCTACATCGAATGATACGCGGGCGTATACATAGGCTGGTCCGATAGCGATCCCAGGAGCCACCCCGATGCCCGAGCGGATTCGCTCTTCGGATCCATCCTCTGATGCGATTGTAGATATCTGCTTGTCCGCCATCAAATTATACTATCAAATACAAAACGGGGTCGGCATCCGCCGGACCGTATTCAATCGTCGAGCACCGTTATTTAACTTCTCCAAATCCCTCCTGAAACAAATCTATCATCGCGGCAGCAGCCTCGTCTTCATCTTCTCCTTCGAAGACCAGAATAAGGCTCGCCCCCTGCTCTGCAGCCAGTGTCATTACGCCGATTATACTTTTTCCGTTGATCTCATAGCTGTCTTTCTGGATGAAGAAATCGGCTTCGAATTTCGACGCCGTACGCACGATCATGGATGCGGGGCGTGTATGCAGGCCGGCTCTGTTCATGACTGTTACTTCTCTCTCGATCATCAGAATTACATGGATGCCGTATCAGTGCACTCTGGCCTGCATTTTTGCAATTACATATTGCAGCATCTCCCTCGACGCTCCTCCTGGAAGGCGCAGCGA
>JACZYK010000243.1 GCA_022571135.1 Bacteroidota bacterium | reverse complement strand
GCTGGATCCGAAGAATCCCGTCGCGTGGCTGTCGTCGACCATCACCATGGCGTCGTATCGATCGGCCAGATCGCAGATTTCCTCCAGCTTTGCTATATCGCCGTCCATACTGAACACGCCGTCCGTTGCGATCATCCGGCGTTTCGCACCCTGGCTTTCCTTCAGGCACCGCTCGAGGTCGTCCATGTCGCCATGGGCATAGCGGAATCGCTGCGCCTTGCACAGGCGAATTCCATCGATGATGCTCGCGTGGTTCAGCGCGTCCGAAATCACGGCGCACTCGTCATCCAGAATCGTCTCGAAGAGCCCGCCGTTGGCGTCGAAGCAGGAGGTGTAGAGGATCGTGTCGTCCATCCCCAGAAACTCCGAGATCCGACGTTCGAGCTCCTTGTGGATGGTCTGCGTCCCGCAGATGAACCGGACCGATGAGAGCCCAAAGCCGTATTCGGCAACGCCTTGCTGCGCGGCCTTAATCAGATCGGCATTGTTGGACAGACCGAGGTAGTTGTTCGCGCAGAAATTGACGACTTCAGGGCCGTCCAGGACGGAAATCTCGGCGGCCTGCTGCGAGGAGATGATTCGCTCGTCCTTGTACAGACCCGATTCCCTGATCTCATCGAGAATAGCTGTCAGTTGCGGGGATACGGAGTCGAACATGGTAGAGTCGTATGGTTTTCGGGTTACTTATGTCGGGATACTGAAGAGGTGGGCGACGGCGTCCCGACCGCCCGGCTGACGTTCTCCAGCATGTCGCGCGCCATCGCGTGCAGATCAAATTCGGGTTTCCAATTCCAGTCCCGACGGGCCGTGGAATCGTCTATCGTTCTCGGCCACGTATCCGCGATCTCCTGGCGGAAGTCGGGACGATACGTGCACTCGAACTCGGACACGTATTTTCGGATGACGGCGACCAGTTCCTCGGCCGAGAAACTGAATGCCGTTACGTTGTAGCTGGTCCGGACCGTGATATGCTTCGACTTTGCCGCCATCAGATCGATGACGGATTTGACCGCGTCGTCCATATACATCATCGGCAGGCGGGTTTTGGGTGCGACGAAGCACTCGTATGTACCCGACTCCAGCGCCTGGAAGAACATATCTACCGCAAAATCCGTCGTCCCACCGCCAGGTGGCGCGTTGTAACTGATGATGCCCGGAAATCGGATACTGCGAATGTCTACGCTGTACCTTTCGGCATAATAGCGGCACAGGAGTTCTCCCATCACTTTCGTAATGCCGTACATCGTAGACGGGTCGGTAACGGCGGACTGGGGAGTATCGTCTCGCGGAGTGTTATGTCCGAATACCGCTATTGAACTGGGCCAGAAAACCTTGAGGCCTCTCTTCTGGGCGGCGCTCAAGACGCTTTTGAGACCATTGATATTTACGCGCCAGCACAGGTCCGGCTTTTCCTCTCCCTTCGCAGACAGAATGCCGGCCAGATGGTACACCGTTGTGATCTTTTTCGCGTCCAGAATGCGGTCCAACTCGTCCCTGTCCGTGACATCGAGATGATCGAAACGGCCGTTGAGTCCGACCTTTGGCTGCCGCGCACGCAGATCGGTTGCAATCACATTTTCGGGGCCGTGCATCCTTTCCAATCTCTCCACGAGATCGACGCCGATCTGTCCGAGGGCTCCGGTAACGAGTATCATGAAAGTTTACGTTTCTGACGACGATCGCAATTAAGCGCGCAGGGCGGGCGGCGGAAAGATAGCGAGACATGTTTTTAAAAGGCGGAGTAGAAAGATGTTTAACGAATGTTCACAGGGTTGGTGCGCGCGCCGTCGAAAGAGTCTAAAGGAGTCGAAATTGGTCTGTATTGAAGTATAACTCGCCACCCATGATGTCTTATCTTGGCGAGCAGGGGAGCCGGTTATTCGAGCAGTTGCGCTCGTCTTTGAACTCAACCCGAGGTAGCGCTCATGACCAAGCACGATCAGGATCTGGCTCGCAGGATCGAGAGCGACCCCAAGAATCTCCTCAAGTCTCCACGATTTTCCCGGTCGTGAGTATGGAATACAAACAATTTTCGATCGTGGCAGGAGCAATGACAATCTTGGGTGCATCCCCGTGTGTCAAAAAAATAGCCCCCGGATCGTCGCCCTGTTCAGCCTTCGACGGAAGTCAGGTACGCGGTCCGTTGCGCAGATTATGTACCCCATCAGGAGCGGTGCATGTAGAGGTTTCCAATAAACTGCAAGAAAAGTCAACTTTCCCGTGATCCGCCTCGGGTTGACTCGGCTCTGCCGCATGCAGTATCCTCCGCCTTTCATACCTGAAATTTATTCAACGGCGGTGGAAGAGCAGACACAGGCGGGACGCGGTCTCAGCGCGATGGCCTATACGGAGATACCGGAAGGCCAGTCGTATGAGCCGTTCGTAAATCCGGCTTCGACACAGGCGGAGTTTACCCTGAAGGCGGCTATTTCCGGCATCGTATTCGGAATCCTGTTCGGCGGGGCGAATGCATATCTGGGACTCCGCGTCGGGTTGACGATCTCCACTTCCATTCCAGTCGCGGTTCTAACGATCGCGCTATTCCGGGCGCTCTCGGTCGTCGGAGTGGGGTCGACGCTGCTTGAGGCCAACTTTTCCCAGACCGTAGGATCGGCCTCGAGTTCACTGGCATCCGGAATCATCTTTACGATCCCTGCGCTTTTCATGTGGGGCTTCGTCCGGATCTTTTACAGATCACGCTGCTGGCGATGTGTGGAGGTCTGCTGGGGGTCCTGTTCATGATTCCGCTCAGACGATATTCTTATTGCCGGCGAACACGGACGCCTCCCCTATCCGGAAGGAACGGCCTGCGCGGAAGTTCTGGTGGCAAGCCAGAGAGTCGGCGGACAGGCAAGGAAAGTCTTTCTCGGGCTCGGAATAGGCGCCGGCTTAAAGGCCGTCTATGAGTTCATGTATCTGCTTCCGGGAAAGGTATCCATAAAGCTTCCCGTGTTGACGAAAGGAGAAATTGCCTCTGAGATGTCGGCTGCGCTGCTGGGCGTCGGGTATATACTCGGTCCGCGAATTGCGGCCATAATGGTGGGGGAGGCCTGCTTTCGTGGGTAGTGATCATTCCGATGATTGCGCTGCTGGGGGAGGGCCGTGTAGACCCGCTCTATCCGGAAACCGTGAAATTAATCGCCGATATGGAACCCGGCGAAATCTGGACCCGGTACGTTCGCTATATCGGAGCCGGTGCGGTTGCCATGGCAGGCCTTCTGACGTTGATCAAAAGTTTCCGTATCGGGAGCCGTCAGATTCGCGAGCGCATTGCCGGTGCCACGGAAGCCACCGGCCTGCGTACGGACAGGGACCTGGCGCTCAAATGGGTAGGATTCGGAGCGCTTATCGTCGCCGCTGTCCTGACCGTAGTACCGCAGGCTTTCGGTGTGGGGAGTATTGCGTTCAGGGCGGTCGCCTCGATATGCGTCGTAGTCTTTGCGTTTTTCTTCGTTACGGTTTCCTCCCGGATCGTCGGTCTCGTCGGCGTGACGTCCAATCCGACGAGTGGTATGACGATCGCAACACTTCTGGGCACCGCCGGCCTCTTCCTTCTGTTTGGCTGGACGGATGCCCTCGGTAAGGCTACGGCCCTGACCGTGGGTACGGTTGTCGCGATCGCGGCATCCATTGCGGGCGATACTTCCCAGGATCTGAAAACCGGTTTCCTTCTGGGCGCGACGCCGCGTCGGCAGCAGCTCGGCGAATTGATCGGCGTTCTGGCCAGCGCAATATTTATCGCCGGGACCGTCATGCTGATAGGCAACACCTGGGGATTCGGGAACGAAGCTATCCCGGCACCCCAGGCAACGCTTATGAAGGTCGTAATCGAAGGGGTTCTGGACGCCAACCTGCCGTGGGGACTTGTTGGAATCGGAGTCGGACTGGCGCTTATCATCGAATTGCTGGGGATTCCGAGCCTGGCTTTCTCGGTCGGGGTATACCTGCCGGTAGCGACGATGGTACCGGTCTACTTCGGTGGTCTGCTAAGGATGTTCTCGGAGAAAGGCCTGAAATCCGAGGAAGAAAAGGCGGAGCGACGAGAACGGGGCATTCTATTCGGATCGGGGCTCGTAGGCGGCGAAGGGTTGTTCATGGTGGTCATTGCCATCTATGCCGCTCTCGCGGGAGAGGAGTGGCACGGATTCGGGTTCGAATGGGCCGGCGACTGGGCGCAGGAACTCGCCGCTCTGTCGTTCGCCGGTCTGATTTACTACTTCTGGAGACTATCGACCAGGTCGCCCAAGTAGACGACGAGACCCGGCCGATTCAGTCCAACAGCCTCAGGGAAGCCACATCGATGCGCCTTACGGGCAGGC
>JACZYK010000242.1 GCA_022571135.1 Bacteroidota bacterium | reverse complement strand
TGCCAGCGTCATCTGTATCCTCTGCTACTGTCAACACAGCAAAGTCGGAGCCTTCCACGTCATCGGTGCTACCGCCTAGCTGGGAGCGGTCGAAATTCAGCGTCGTTTTTCCATTAGCATCTACCTCGGTAGTACCTGCGTTCACGATACGAGATTGGAGACTTGTCGTCGATTGGGTGACATCTCGCCCGTTGCCACTCTGATCGTACCACGTTACGACGAAACCATCGTTAGCCCCGCAGTGCGTCTCCATCGCGGCAACATCGAGGTCGCCATCCGCGCACAGACGATCATCTCCATGGCGGAGATGTCCGAGCGCATGGGCGAGATGGTCTATTTCGATCGGGATACGAAGAACATGTCGAACGGATCGGGTAATCCCCTCGAAACCATGACCTACGGCACGATGCCGCTCTCCTGATATACTCCCCGCGCCAGAAGCGCGAGGATTCTCCGAACATGCATAGTGTCCGTCTGGCTCGTCTTGCCATGGCAACGCGCTTTGAATTCGTCCTTCTTGGTGAAGACAAAGTCCGACTGCGCGCTGCCGGAGAAGAAGCGCTTGCAGAAATTCAGGCGCTGGAGAAGCGTCTGAGTTTCTACAGTCAGACGAGCGAACTGTCGCAAATCAACCGGAGGGCCGCCAGAGAACCCGTTCGTGTAGCGTCCGATGTTTTTGAACTTTTGCAGACCGCCTTGCGGCTGTCCCAAGCCACCGATGGAGCATTCGATCCCACAGTGGCGCCGCTGATGCGATGTTGGGGTTTCGTTCGCAGTACGGGCCGTTTCCCGGACGAACGCGAGTTGTCCGATGCCCGTCGCGTCACGGGAATGAACCTTGTGCATCTCGACGAGGAGAACAGTACCATCCGATTCACCCGTCCGGGCGTCGAACTCGATCTGGGCGGCATTGCTAAAGGCTATGCACTGGATGAGGCTGCTGCCCATCTGAGATCTGCAGGGATCGAACACGCTCTGCTGCACGGCGGCACGAGTACGATCGTGGCGATGGGACGGTCGTTCGACGAGTCACGATGGAGGGTCGGAATCGTCCGCAAAGACGCTTCGATATTGGGTACGGTTGAACTGTCGGACTGCACCATGTCCGTTTCAGCGGTTACCGGTAAGGCCTTTGTCCGCGACGGTATGGTGTATGGTCATGTAATAGATCCGAGAACGGGAAAACCCGCGAAAGGCGCGAGTCTGGCCGCCGTCGTGGCCGAATCCGCTACCGTCTCCGACGCGCTTTCGACGGCTGCCCTCCTGCTCGGATTCGAGGCACACATTATCTCGGATTTGTGTACGGGCTGGGGAATCGATATAGTTCAGAGCCAGTCGGAGGCCTTCATACAGGAACGACTTCCCGGCTTTAGGGCGGTGACATGATTCGTCCATCGAATCGCCTCACTCGATTCAGGAATGCGGTATCTTCGAGTCCTCCGAATGCCGCAGACTCAGATCTTTCCCCTTCAACTCGGATTCATGGCAAAACTACCTAATCTTGTCTCTCTCGACCGCCGCAGTTTTCTCAAAAAGAGTTCACTGGGCACACTGGCCGGATTCATGGCCACCGGCGAACGCATCCCATCCCAGATCTATACCAGACATACCGACGAAAAGCCTCGAGAAACCGTAGGCTGTGCGGTAATAGGTTTCGGGGCATGGGGCCGAGAGATCGCTGCAACGCTCTCGCGTAACGAAGAGGCCGATCTGATCGCAATATGTGACAATTACGAAGTGATGCTTCAACGTGCGCAGCGGTCATTACCGGGCGTATCGACCCATATCGACTACCGCGAGATTCTGGATAACCCGGAGATCAAATCCGTGTGCATCGCGACGCCTACCCACCTGCATCGCGAAATCGTAATCGCCGCGCTGGATGCCGGAAAGCACGTCTACTGCGAAGCTCCTCTGGCCTCGACTACCGAAGATGCCCGCGCCATAGCGCGAGCAGCGAAGGCGGCTTCCGGACAGATATTTCAGGGCGGTTTGCTCTATCGTACGGAACCCCAGTATCGGTCCGTCTTCCAGTTCATTCGGAGCGGCGCCCTGGGACGTTCGGTCTTCGCCCGGGCACAGTGGCATGAGAAAGTGTCCTGGCGGCGCATATCCCCCAACAGGGACAGAGAGAACGCGCTCAACTGGCGACTGGATGCCTCTGTGTCGATCGGCCTGATCGGCGAAGTGGGCATCCAGCAGCTCGACACCGCCTCCTGGATCCTGAATAGCCTGCCTTCGGCCGTTTCGGGCTTCGGCAATGTACTGTTCTGGAAGGATGGCCGGGACGTGGCAGATTCCGTTCAGGTCGTCATGGAGTTCCCCTCCGGAGTGCGGATGATCTACGACGCCTCGCTTGTCACCAGTTTCGATGCGATGTACGATACGTTCTATGGGAGCGACAGCACCATCATTCTTCGCGACAGCAAGGCATGGATGTTCAAGGAAGTAGACGCCCCCATGCTCGGCTGGGAGGTCTATGCGCGCAAAGACAAGTTCTATAAGGAAACGGGGATCTCGCTGCTCGCGAACGCAACGAAGTTGGATGCTCTCGGTCAGGATCCGACGGCCGACGATCCCGACGTCGAGACTCCTCTGTTCCATGCGCTGAAGACGTTCACGGAGAACTATTTTTTCGGACCCTATCTCCCGATCGTGGACTATCAGCGGGCGTTCGAAGCCACCGTGGTGGCCATCAAGGCGAACGAGGCCGTGGTCGGCAATACACGCATCGAGTTTGAGCCCGAGTGGTTCGTGGTTTGAACCACGTCGAAGGCCAGGGCCTGTTAACGCTACCCACCTGTAGGACGGTTTCAGGTAGCGTTTACAGGCCCATCATTCTCCGAGGCCGAACAGCTTGATGGCGTTTCCGGTAGTGATTCGTTCGACCTCTTCCAGCGGCAGTTGCCTGACTTCCGCCAGTTTTTCGGCAACCAGTCGCACGCGGGCGGGCTCGTTTCTCTTCCCCCGAAAGGGTACGGGCGAAAGAAAAGGTGCATCCGTCTCCAGCACGATCCGTTCCATGGGTATGCGAGCAATGGCGTCGGGTACACCACCGTTCTTGAACGTCAACGTGCCACCCAGACCCACGTGGAATCCGAGATCCATAACACTCGAGGCAAAATCCGGAGTCCCACCGAAGCAGTGAAAGACGCCGCGTAACCGCTCGGGCTCCTGTAGTCGTCCTTTCTCCTCGCGAAGGATCGAGACGAGATCTTCTGATGCTTCACGATTGTGCAGCACGAGCGGGAGGTCTTTTTCCGCGGCCATACGAGCGTGCCGTCTGAGAGATTCCCGTTGGCGCTCATCGAACGAACGATCCCAGTGGTAATCCAGGCCCGTCTCTCCGACGGCAACGACCCTCGGATTATCGCAGAAATCATTTACTGCATCGAAGTCTGCGTTCGCCGCGTCCCGGGTCTCGGATGGATGTAGTGCGGCCATCACGAACAATCCCTCATACCGATCGCATAGTTCGAGTGCCTGACGGATGGAATCCAGATCGATCGCCGGCATGATAATATTCCGAACACTCGCTTCACGGGCCCGGGTGATGACATCGTCCAGGTCGTCTTTGAATTGATCGAGATAGATATGGGCGTGGGTGTCAACCAGCATCATTTAATAGGAAAGGCATCGGATGCAAACGAAATGTGTAATTCTATGATCCTGAATTCGACCGTTCAGCATCGACTCTGCGCAATACGCGGTCCTTTTTCTGCGCGTCGAGTATAAGAGCCGGATTTTACGCCGTTCATCAGAAACAGAGCTCAGTAGACGAAACGGAAGACGCTTATATTGAACCGGGCGGGTATCCTACCCCGAATTCTTCCAGTCGGTAACTGACCTCAGCGCTTTGCGATACCGCTCCAATATTGCCATATCGATTGTGATCGTCACGACGTTGTTCGGGCTCATTCCCCTCGGACAACTGGTAGCGGACTGGTACGAAATCTCCCAGTACGAAGAGGCCGCAGGCGCCCGGCTAGAAACGTCAGCGACAGGATCCGACTGGGTGGAATGGGCGGAGATGGATGGCCGCATAACGGCGGAGTACGTGTTTCCTGGAGGACCCGGCGCCAAGGCCGGACTTCAGAGGGGAGATCAGTTTTTCATGCTTGAATACCAGCAGTATTTCGACACCGAAGGACTGCGAAAAGCGATCACCGGAATTCGCCCGGGTGAAACGCGCGAGTACATAGTCGTGAGAGACGATGATTATGTGCAGGCGCGGGTTCAGTTCACCCGGCATCCCACGTTTCTCTACCCTCGGTCGAAGGCACTCTGGCGATTCACGTTGTGGGGGTTTACGCTCGGCGCCTTTTTCCATGTGCTGGGCCTGT
>JACZYK010000241.1 GCA_022571135.1 Bacteroidota bacterium | reverse complement strand
TTGTGCGGCCGGAAGGGGCTCACTCGACAGCGTTACAGGAGGTAAAAAGGATGGCACAACAAGTAATGCATGCCCAGATGGGAGGGGACACGGCGGGTACAGAAGAGTTGATAGAAGCGGGAGCGGTTACTTTCGGACTGGAGTACCACACACTACGGGGCGGTGAGGAAGAGGGCATATGTATCCACGTATACGGGAACCCCATTCCCGGAGATGATGGCGATGATAAGGAGCTCCTGCGATTCGACTGCTTTAAGGTGGCGCCCCACTACCACTACCGCAACTCCACCGTAAAGAAGAACGAGCGCCTGGATCGTGATATAGTGGTAGGATCCTATACCGCCCGGTGAAGGGATTACGACTCCAATCGAGCCGAGCAGCATCAGCCCCCATGCATCGAGGAGTCCCAGGCCGAACTCATCCGTCATTCCGAATATTCGCATTGGCAGATAGGCCATCATGATATAACACATCCACATGGCGATTGTAGACACGATGATGGAGGCTGGACGACCCGTTCTGGAGAGTGACACAAAACCGTCGCGAAAAGCTTCGACCAGTTGTCTGAGCCTCGACTCCGGTCGGGTTTTGTGGTGTTTTCGCCAGTAGTTCGCTCCGGCGGTGACGAGTAAAATCGTCAGGAGAACCGATCCGACACCAATCCACACCGGAATAGTCGCCAGAAGCCGTTCAACCGGTTCGATTAGCAGCGGCCTCAAGATGCTCGTCCTGCCGCCCAGCACCAGGGGGACGGTCAATAGCGCCAGCGCGAGCGTGATCACGTCCAGGGTGCGCTCGACTACCACCGTCCCCAGGACCCCGCCGAAACGGAGTTTTTCCTGGACAGCGAGATTCCCGGATCGGACAATTTCTCCCAGCCTCGGCGCTGCGTAATTCGACATGTACCCGATCATGAGGGAGAAAAAGACCACTCGAATGGAAATCGGACGGGCACCGTCGTCACGTTCCGGCAGCGCGTGCAGGAACAGCCTCCATCGCCAGGCGCGAATCACGTGACTGACGATGGTGACGAGAAGCAGGGGTACGACCCACCAATACATTCCTTCGGCCAGGTCAGAGCCTACGCTCTTGAAGTCGACGCCGCGCAGAGCGAGGTAAAGCAGTACGCCCGCAAGCAGAAAACTGCCGCTCAGGAGGAGCCATTTGCGGGCGTTTATAAACATAATCTGCCGCTCAGGAGGAGTCATTTGCGAGCGTTTATCAACATGATCGGGGTATGTGGGAAGTTTGTCGCGGGGCGTCAACCCGCACGCCGGGTTCTTCGTTCCGACTCGAGAGATCCTTATTCTGGGATCCGAAGTCCTTGGATCGGCATTCCTCAGCCCTCCCTCAGATCGACGACCTCGACTCCAGACGGAACTGTAAATGTGAACGCAGCCTGAGGTACTTCTGGATTGAATTCGATGTCTGTCAGATCGAAACGCATTTCGACATCGTTCAGATCTAGGACGTCCAGTCTGGTTACGAGGTTGTCACTTTCCCGGGCATGGATCGTCACGCTCTGAAACGCTGAGAATGGATCCGACGGTATGAGTTTCAGGATACGAATCCTGTCTGGAGCCATGCCCGTCTGTTCGTACTTCTGGATCCGGTATGCCGTATCGAACTCCGCAAGAAATGTGGAGAGGGAAAAGGTCGTCTCATCTTCGATATAGTCGTTTATCAGTACCTGGTTTTCTGTCCGATTGTGCACCCATGTCACGACGCCGTCGGTAACGATCGTCTGGGATGCCGTCTCGATGCGGTAACGCTTGTCAG
The DNA here is from genome assembly GCA_022571135.1 of Bacteroidota bacterium. Taxonomy (GTDB): domain Bacteria; phylum Bacteroidota; class Rhodothermia; order Rhodothermales; family UBA10348; genus JACZYK01. The sequence goes on along the minus strand of JACZYK010000241.1, from coordinate 2,593 downwards.
CGAGCAGGATCTCGCCATAAAACCGTGCAGGAGCGTCCATGAAAGAGGACGTTGTCGTCTGTGAAAAAGACGCCTTCATGGCCTCCATCGTCTCGTACTTGCCGCGAAGAAGCCGCAGGACCTCCTCCGCGGTCTGTGCCGCGGCGTCCTGGAATGCCAGCATGGCAACCATCACAAGTAGAGCAACGCCATAATTCAGAAGACCGTTTTTCATGGTGGCCGTAAGATCGCAATAGGTTTCTTGCTCAAGGTACAATCTCTATACCGAAGAGCGGTTGGCCGTGACACACGCTCTGAGGGCATCCACGAGGGCGTCAATGTCACGGCCGTCGTTGTAGACGTTCGGCGCGACACGGATTGCGGAACCTCGGACGGAAACGGAGACGTTTCTTTCGCGCAGGGCATCCTTCAGCCTGTCCAGCGAGAGTGCTGCCGGGGCTCGGATACCGAAAAGATGATCGCTTCGGAAAGCATCGCTCTCAAGCCGATATCCCATCTCCACGACTTCGCCCAGGGCTTCCCGGGTCAAATGCCGGCAATATTCCTGTATCCGGTCCGGTCTCAATGATCGAACCAGCTTCAGGCCCTGGAGCATCATTGGCATCAGGGCGAAGTTGCTCCGCTCGCCTACGTCGAATCTGACGGCGCCCTCTTGGTACTGATCCTCGTATTCTACGAGTCCGGAGAAACCCTCGCTGCCTTGACGCACGATCCAGTTTTCCTCGAGAGGCATACCTCCGTCGAACAGGTTCGACCAATAGGCCATTCCCACGCTGTACGGGCCCCAAAGCCACTTGTATCCGGCACAGACAAGGAGGTCTGGCTTCACTTCCGTTACGTCGAAAGGTAGAGCACCGATGGACTGCGTGCCGTCTATGATGAATGCCGCCTCGACATCCCGGGCGCGCTCGCCGATTGCACGGACGTCGAATTGCGTCCCGTCGACCCAATGCACGATGGGAATACACACGGCCGCAGTCCGCTTCGAAATCGCATCGAGGATCCGCTCGTTCCACCGGTGTCCGCGCCGGGCCTCATCGTCGGGAGGCAGTACGACTTGAAGTTTCAGACCTCGTTCCGACGCCAGACGTCGCCACGTGTAGATATTGCTGGGAAACTGCTCGAAGAGCACTACGATTTCGCTTCCGGAAGGTGTTGCCAGATTTCTCGCAGCCGTAGCAATAGCATAGGAAACGGCCGGGATGATCGAAATGCGTCTGGGATCGCTCGCGCCGATGATGGCGGCGAACTCCCTACGAACGGCGTCCGAGGCTTCGAAGAAGTCTCTCGCGATGATCGGAGCGGGATTTCGTTTCAGACGGATACCTTCGATACCCGCCTGTTCGACCGGTTTGGCCAGCGGCGACATGAACGCGCAGTTCAGGTAGTGCACGTCGTCAGGCAGGTAGAATTGATGTCTCTGGCAGGAAAGCATCGGGTGAAATCGGTCTGACTTCAGCTGGTAGTAAACTCCAGCAGAGAATACGATTCGACGACGTGATAGACAGCCCCGCTCGACCCAAGTTCGCTTGAATAGAGGTGGAAAGCCTGGACCTCGAATGACCCCGTTCTGAAATCATTGTTTTGCTCGAGCCAGCCCGAAATTTCCGGTCGCATTCCACGGCGAACCCGGGCGACGGTGATATGCGCTTTGAAAGGCCGCATTTCCAGATCCAGACCCAGCGCCTGAAGAGACGAGAGAAGATCTTTCTGCAGCCGCAAAAGCGCTTCGGGTACTTCGCATCCTGCCCAGAGCACTTTCGGCTGACGCGACCGCGGAAAGGCTCCGACTCCCAGGAGGCCAAGATCGAATCGCTGGTTGAATCTCTCGGAAGCGACTATGCTCGCAGCATCCCTGATCCGGGAAACCATCTGGCGGTCAACCTTTCCGATGAACTGCAGAGTCAGATGAAGACCTGCAGTGGAAATCCATCGTACACCCGTAATAGGGGAGGACAGGGCTCTGAGCTGTTCAAGTACACCATCAGGAAAGGAAATTGCGAAGAAAAGTCGCATGTGGCCCCTTATAATGGGATATCTGGAATAATACAAAATCCTCCAAACACCCGGTGTGGGTGAGACCGCGTCCATGATTCCAGAAGATGTTGGGGAGACCCGGCCAATGATTCCGGGAAAGATCGTATCCGGGGGACAGACAGGCGTCGATCGAGGCGCTCTGGAAGCAGCGATGTCGAGCGGACGCCTGGCGGGAGGGTGGTGTCCTGCGGGGCGACTTGCGGAAGACGGCGCGATACCTCGGCGTTATTCTGTTGTGGAGCTGGATAGTGCCGACTACGAGGCTAGAACGAGGCAGAACATAATTGATAGTGACGCAACCCTCGTTCTCCACCGAGGCGTCGTCTCGGGTGGAACGCGAATCACGGTCGAGTACGCGGAGGAGCTTGGGAGGCCATTCCTCGTGATGCGTCTTGGAAGCGCGAATGGTCTGGGGATAACGGCTGCCTGGCTTAGCGAGATTCGACCGAACGTTCTGAACGTCGCAGGTCCTAGAGAATCAAAAGAGCCGGGGGTTCAAGCGGAGTCGCGTAGGTGGCTCGAACGGTTGTTCGTGCATCTTGCAAAATAACGTCCG
>JACZYK010000240.1 GCA_022571135.1 Bacteroidota bacterium | reverse complement strand
GGTCTACCTGCCTTTCAGTTCCTTCAGGCTCGTGTCGGTGGCACGGGCGGTCACACGAATCTGGATTTTTTCGACACCCTGCCGGTCGAGGACTTGATGAAAAATGCAGTCATCATGGCCTCGTTCGTGTATCACGCCGCCATGAGCGAAACGAGAATGCCGCGGAAGGGAGCGAACGAGAAGGATTGAACGCACGACCTGAAGGCGCCGCGCTAAATCGCTAGGCCGCACGATCAGGTGGTGTTATCAATTGTTTATTTCGGCGGTCTGCCCTACTGTATTAACCATAACAAAAAGGAGCTTGATATGTCTTTGCACCCCCGAAAGTTACCCAGTTACACGCCGTTTTTCGCCCTCCTTCTCACTGTTGCCTGCCAGCAGACTCCTTCCTCTGAGCCTGCTTATCCGGCGAATGATCTCGTCGGTGTCTGGTCGCTGATAGCCGTAGATCCCGGTGACGGTTCGCCCCTTATCGATCCTTCCCAACCTGGCCTTTACATCTTCAAGGCCGGCTATTACAGCGCCGTCTTTGCGCCGGGTACCGATCCGAGAATCAAGTCTGAGGTCTCCTTCCAGCCGACGCCCGAAGAGATGGTCGCCCAGTACGAGAGCATCATCGTCAACACAGGGACGTACGAGATCGACGGGTCGACGGTGACCTTCCGTCCGATCATCGCCAAAAGTCCGGGCTTCGTAGGTGGGTACCTGGTGTCGACGTTCCGAGTAGAAGGCGACACGTTAGTGCTCTCAGAGGATACGCTCGTCTCAGTGGACGGCGTTTCCCCGCCCGACTTCGGGGGGGCGTTGACTCTAGTGCGGGTAGAGTAGTACTTCCTACTTTCGCTCGCGAGCGCGGCCGCTGGAAGGATCTTGAGGGCTACGTCGCGATTAAGCTTCGTGTCGAGGGCCCGGTATACGATGCCCATGCCGCCGCGGCCGAGTTCGGCGTCGATGCGATAATGGGATAGGGTAGTGCCGACCATGGTTCAGGATGTTGATGCATTTCCAATTCGCCGAATCTATTCATCAATCAAACGCTTCCAGTTCTGGACGAGAACGGTGGATTCAGTCGCTTCCGTAGTCTGGAAGTTCATCAAAAACCGATCTTCGGCAGGACCGACCGAAAATCCTGAATTTCTCACGAGACCCAGGTGTTCAAGTCCGAACAAAGCAACGGGTGGGTCGACTGATCCCGAAAGATCAACGGGCGCGTTCCACCTGTACATGGTATCTGTCGAGGCCGTGTAAAGATTCTGGCCGTCGCTGCTCCAGCGCGCTACGTACCCTGGTCCCAGTCTTCGAGCCGGATCCGACAGTTTTCGGAAATTCCGTATGAACACTTCATATGAGCCTAAATTTCCAGAATTGTCGCTGCTCACTGTATAGACGAGAAACCGTCCATCCGCGGATACCTGAGGAGTGAACGTGGCGATGGGGGACTCCAGTAAGGGTTGAGCGGTCGAATCCGGGTGCGGATCGCGGATCCATAAATCCGATTGTCCCCGTCCGTGATTTTCGTAAATGACTTTTCCGTCTGGCGTCCATGTGGGTGCTCCGAGGGCTGCGCCAGACGTCACCAGAGGCTCCCACCCGGTCCCGTCAACATCTGTCAACCAGATGTCCCAATCGTACCCGACCGCAATTCGATGACCGTCAGGGGCGAACGAAAGCCCTGAGAGAATACCGGTACTTTCCAGAAGAACCTGTTCTGTGTCTTCCGAGGTATGGTGAATGAAGATCTGATCGAATGGGTTCTGGGCGGATGAAACGTCGTTCACGTTCGGCTCAGCGGTGAAGACATAAACTGAGCCATCTGGAGATATTCTTGTACCGCGTTGATTCTCTCGAGTTGAGCCGCTTCGACCAAGTTCGCGGCCCCGAATATCCACCCAACCAAACTGTGCATTTCCTGGATTCGTGCGCATGTAGAGAAGTGATTCATTATTCGATGTAGACGCACCCCATACATTTCTTGCCAGCAGTACACGTCCACCGGTTATCGGCTCACTGCCCGGCTGATATGGAATCGACCAGAGGTTGTTGGCATCATCTTCAATCAACAGATACCCGTCGGGGTGATATGCCATGAAGAAAGCAAAGACATTGTCCGCTACCGGAACGGCTTCTTGACCCGAAAGACGATAGATGCTTGTCAGCTGGTTACCCTCGTTATCCTGTCTGAACCAACTAAAGAGAATTCCACCGTAACCGGGAAGGGGAGTCGGGCCAAAAAAGGCACCCGTCTGCATCGTAGTGTCAGAGACCACCACCTTTTCCGCTGTTCCACCGCGTTCGTCTACTTTGTAGAAGTCACCAATCCCGGGACCGGACGCAATGCTGAGGTAGAGGTCACCGTCGGTAGACCACGCTCCTCCAAAGGGATACCCGGGTGGCAGGGGCGAAAGCTGTATCGGCGCTCCACCCAAAATATCCACCTTCCACACCGAGCCGCCGCGAAAGAACGCCAGATATCGGCTGTCGGGCGACCAGAAAAAGCCTCCCCCATTCTCCGTGCCTGGAAGGGGACGAAGTTCCGACGACGACATGGCGCGGAGATAGATCTGATCATTGACTTTAATGGCCGCGTTTTGACCGTCGGGTGCGATTACGGATCGAGACATGTCTTCAACATTCCGTGGTCCCTCGCCCAAAACAAAGGTGGCCAGAGGTGCTTTGATTTCGGGCGAGGTCATCCGTCCCAGTATCGCAGCCACGAATGCTGTCAGAATGAGGGCAACTATCCACGTGATGAGGGTCCGGTTTGACTTTTGGGCACTCGCGACAGCCGGCGTGGATGCAGCAATGCTGCCGCGAACACCGGTGCGTGAGGCCGAACCGCTTCCAGATTTAACTGCCTCGAGATCTGCGATCACACCGGCCGCCGATTGATATCGGTGCTTGGCCTCTTTCCGAAGACATTTCTCGACGATACCTTCGACTGAGAGTGGCACTCCTGTTCGAAGGGCCGTGAGCGGCTCCGGGTCCTCATTGAGAATAGAATAGACGACGGCCTGCTCATAATCCCCGGCGAAAGGATGCTGACCGGAGACCATTTCGTAAAGCACCACACCGAGGGCCCAGATATCCGTTCGATGATCGACATCCTCCGCCCGCGCCTGCTCGGGGCTCATGTAGGAGATCGTTCCGAGGGTTGAGCCAAGGCGGGTGAGCTGCGTGGACTGCGCGGTTTTCGCGAGGCCGAAGTCAAGGACTTTGGCGCGGCCTTCCGCGTCGAGCATGATGTTGGCACTCTTGATATCACGGTGCACGATGTCTTTGGAGTGCGCCATCTTGAGCGCTTCCGCCGGGAGGAAGACGAGCGCTCCTGTAATAACCGCGTTCGGAAACGAGAGATTTAAGACTACCATCTGCCCGGCGACGCCGAACGCGTAGACGACGACGACGCCGACGGCCATCGCGGCGAGCAGGCGGGGGACGCCGATACCACTGAGCGGACCGACACGCCGGCCGTGGACGAGCGCGCCGACGGCGGCCGCCGCGAAGGGATAGGACCACAGGTAGCCCGCGGTCGGGCCGACGAGCGATCCCAATCCGGCTTCCCCGCCCGCGAAGACCGGCGCGCCGACCGCGCCCGCGGTAAGGTACAACACGAGCGCCGCCCCGCCCCAGACCGGACCCAAGAGGATCCCCGCGAGGAAGACGCCAAGCACCTGTAGGGTCACCGGCGCGGGCGAGAGCGGATAGGGAAACGAGACGTACGCAAAGGCCCCGGTTAGTGCGGCAAAGAGCGCCGCCCGCGCGATGTTCTTGACGACCGCGTCGTCCACCAGTTCGACCGTTCCAGCCTCCGTACTCATGGATCGATCACGTTCGATTCTCTCCGTCAACCTAGTTCAATCTTCGGTTGACGGGCCTGCACATGCTGCCGACAGGCTTTATAGCTCTCCCCGCCGAGCAAGGGGCCACGATGGACGAAAAAACCGAGGAACTGCGCGATCTCTTCCTCGATGTCGCCGAGGACGGGACCGTCACCGAATCGCAAGAGGAGACCCCCGGTTCGTTGACGGAGGAACGCCCCGAAGAGGAGCGACTGGATGAGGTTATCGGACGGATGGACGAGCGATACGAGTTCGATACCGACTGGAGTACCGAGGAGTATCGTCGGCTCGTTCGCGGATTTTTCGACGAGGAGTCGGACGCGAATCTCGCGGACGAACTCGGGGTCGACGAAACCGAACTCTTCGGCGCACGCCTCGATCTCCACCTGCTTCGAGAGAGCGATACCGAGTTTCCCTTCGAGCTACGCGAACTTCGTCGGCTCCGAACCGAAGAGGAGGAATCCGATTTCGCTTCTGAACTCGACACGGACGAGGAGACGCTCGCCCGTGCAGGTCGCGTAATCGAGACACAGGACGAGGCACGCACCGCAAACGAC
>JACZYK010000239.1 GCA_022571135.1 Bacteroidota bacterium | reverse complement strand
AGTAGATCCCGATCCGGTATGCGCGTTCGGTTTGGCCGGTCCGAGACGATCTGATCGAGAACACTCGCCGACTGGGCATAACTGATACTCGCTTGCCTCAGCAGGAACGACATTTCGCCGAATGATGAGGTGGGCGTCTCCGTCCGAACGAGCGCTTCGAACGGGATATATGAGAGCACGCCATCCGGTACGATTATGAGGTGATCAGAACGTTCGACATATGCCTCAGCAGGCCTGACAAGCATCTCATAGAGCGCGTGCCCAGTTTGCGAGATCAGGGCTGGACCGGCAGCCGTTGGGTCGGAAAGTGCAAACCGGAACACATCCACACCGGCGGATATCTCGTCTCTTGACGGCAGCATGAACAGTTCCGCCGCCTCCTTCGTGACGACCCAGAGTGTTGAACTCGAGTCGCCAACTGAATAGGCCAGCAACGCCGTGCCGTCTTCCAGGACGTTTTTCTGCAGGTCCTCAATGGAACTGGGTTCGGGATAATGGAGGCTCGAATAACGCGGGTTTTCCCGTCGTAGACGACGTTTCAGGTCGGTGAACTGATCTTCGTAATCCGAGAGCGCCGTCCGCCATTCGGCTATGGCGTCCTGATCGGCATCGCTAAATTGCGACTCATATTGGATGTTGCCCCGCATTTCGGCGATCAGGCCAAGCAGTTCTTTCTGTTCTGCTGCAAGTTCGTCTGAGATACCACCCTGCACGCCCGCGATCGAGGCGGCCAGTTCGTCAAGAAATGACCTGGCCTTGGCCCGCTCTGCAACGAGGAACGAGCGCATCACCGGTGCACCGTTTGCCCCGGCAAGATGCAGTTTGGACAGAAAGTGGATGTAGGCATCGAAAGCGTATCGCTGCTGGGAGAAGAATCCGGCCTTGTCGCGCCCTGTCTGCTGTTCGTTACGCATCCGTTCGAGGAGTGTAAAGGCTTCTTCATAAGACGCGATCGCCTCGTCGGGAGAACCGCTTCGCTCGTAGACCTCGCCTAGTCCCAGGATTGCAGCGAACACATAGTTGGGGAGGCTCATGTACTCGGCCAGCTCCCGCGTCCGATGATAATTCTCGATCGCTGGATCGAAATCGCCGGTGCGGGTCTGGATATTTGCAAGGAGACTCAGGGATTCGACTTGAAGGATGAGATCTTCGAGTGAATCCGCCAGAGAGACGGCTTCTGTGACATATTCCCGCGCTCGCTCGTACTCGCGCAGCTCAAAATAGGCGCTTGCCAGGTTGTTAGTAGCTGCATGAATACCGTCGTCCGATCCGGCCGCCTCATAGGCCTTCTTTGCACGTTCGGCGAACGGTATCGCACGCGCAGATCGCTCCGCCCAGATGAACACTGATGCGATGTTATTAAGCGCCTGAGCTTCGAGTTCGGGCAAACCCTGCTCACGGGCACTCCGAACGACCAACTGGTAGGCTTCCATCGCCGCGTCAAAATCCCCCAACCGCCGGTACGCCATCCCCATATTGTTTGTGGCCCCGGACGCTCCTTCCAGGTTGCCCATCTGCAACATCATATCCCGGGCCCGGCCCAGCGGCTCCAGTGCATCCGAATACCTTCCCAGATCATTCATGAGTGTACCGGCTACATTGAGTGCGCTTGCCGCACGCGTCGAATCGCCAGCCATCATGTAAGCGTCGAAGGACTCTAGAAAATAGTCCAGTGCCTCTTCGAACCGTCCGAAAATCTGGTACAGCAAATCTCCGGTGAAGGCTAGCGTACGCCCAAGTCCCTTGAAATCGCCTATACTTCTACGGATTTCAAGGGCCTGACCGTAATAATCCAAGGCCGATTCCGGGTCGTCCAGCCGAACGCGATAGACCGTTGCGATCGTGTTCAGCGCGTTGCCGATCTGTATCCGGTCGTCGATGCTCCGCCTTGACTCCAGCGCGCGGGTATTGAAGTCGAGGGCGCTCTGTCCGTCGCGGTAATAAGCCACGTATCCCAGTCCGCCCAGCACGGTTGCCCTGGCGGGTTCATCACTAATTTGTTCGTAGAGTTCCAGAGCCCGTTCGTAGTCCTTGAAGGCCTCGTCCCGCGTGTCACGATTTGTGCGTTTACTGGTCCCTTCGACCTGGAGGCTGTCCGCCACCTGCTTGATCCGCAATTGGTCGTCCGACCAAGAGGCGTAATGCGAAGCAAGGATCGAGATGCTTCGTTCCCCATAGATTTCTACGAAGAAATTACCGAGCGTTGAAGCGAATTCAAGACTCCGTTCGAAAAGTGTGCGATCTCCGTCAAGCCGCTCGCGCGTAGCCTCATCCAGGATCGCTCGCACAAATGGAAGAACGTCCAGGCGATTCGCCCCCACCAGTTCGCCGATTGCATCGTCGTTATTGCTCTCGAGCGCGGCACGCAGCTCCACATCGAAAACTGCTCTGTCCTGCCCGGTCACTGGCGTTGCTAAGATCACGAGTGAAAGAAAAAAGAACGGGCAACGACGAAGCCTATAGCACATAAGTATTGAAGGGCTTAGTTGGCGATCGCCGTTGCTTTGCGAAAAACCTTCATCGCAAGATCTATTTGTCCCATGTCTGCATAGACTTTAGCGAGTAGCTCGTGAGCCAGTGCGCTTCCGGGATATTTCTCGACAAGAGCTTTGAATTCAAGCTCTGCGTCGCCGAGAAGTCCCGACTTCGCGTAGAGAGAACCGAGTAAAAGATGATAACTACCGCTTGACGCCTCCATGTTCGACGTAGCAAGGTTTTTCTCGGCATCCGAAATCGCGTCGAGTGCTTCTGAGGGCAGTACACGGAATCGGAAGATTTCGGACCTTTCTACATCGAGCAGATTCTCACCGAAAACCTGCCAGAAATAGTCCACACCGGCGTTGAGGGCGGGCGCGTCGCTCGGGTATACAAGGTTTGTCGATGTCGATTCGCCCTCCCAGATTATTCCGGCGGACGTAAACACACGCACCCGGAAGAGAGAAAACGTTTCGCTTGCCGTCCAGGATAACAGGGGCGTCGAGCTGCGAACCGCGCTGTTTGATGGCGATATGATAGAGATGATTGCCCGCTCGTCAGCTGAGCGAAGGCCTGAGAGCGCAGCAATCTCGCCATCGCCTGATCGGTGAAGGGCGAGACTCACTGCACTTGAAGAAACACGGTAGTCCACCTCAATCCGGGAGGCACCTCCGGTCGAACCAGCGGCCGTATCCGAGATCAGAATCGATCGTTTTGCCCCGATTGCCAGCAAATCACCGTTGGAATACAAAATGCTTGCCGATGCAGATTCGCCGGTACGAACGCGGTCATTCGCGTAGAGCGGTGTACCGAATTCGCCTGTTCCGGAGAATGTGTCCGAACCACCCCGGGCGAACATCACCTCCCCCTGTACCTCGGTAAGAACGGCAACGCGTTCCAAACCCTGTCCAAGCGCCTGGGTCGTGACCGTCAGCAGGAAAAACGCTAAGGCGAGGATCGGCGGATTAAACATCCTGGATCGCATGGATCTATCCGATTAGGGCCGAAAAATTACCGCTCTTTTTGGAGAATACAATCTCCGCTTACGGCATACAACCGGAACGAACGCCAGCCCGTGAAGTAGGGTCTGGAACGCGTTGTTCGTGCGGGTTTCGAACATCTCAACTACAGTCACCCCTCTCGAAAGGTTCGAAAAAGTTGCAGACGATGGGCAACCGGTTCCAGGCGTGCAGGAGCTCCAGAACGATCGTCTCCGTCCGGACGTGTCCACTATAACATCCGGTCGTCAAATGTTACCACGACATCAACGCTCGTACGTCGGCGGAATCCGCGAGTAATTGCATGGTCAATGAGCGCGCCGTCGGACCGCCTCGCCATCCGGAGTGTTCATGCCTCGCCTCGAATCGGGACGTCACACATCATCGCGGATGCTGGTTCGGCTGAATTGAGGGCTGCTATACTTTTCTGTCTGCACATGGGAAAATGTATTAAATGCTTTCACTGAAGCGGCTGCCAGGTATAAGCCAGAGTTGCTGCCCGTCTCAGGTTATCTCGACAAAAACGGCGATCTGCTCCCTCGTGTCGTTGGCCACGACGAAGTCCATCCGCCCGTCCATGTCGAAGTCTCCTGTAGAGAAGCCGTAGGGGGCTCCGTCGACCGGGAGGCGATTGGAGTTGACCCGTTTTAGCGGCCAGTTTGGGGCTTGGTATATTAGTTTTTTTCAAAGTACGCCTTCTCGAAGTCCATGGGTGAGATTTGAAGAGATTAACTCGCTACATATTAACCTATGGCCGACGAGTTCTGTAACAAGGAACAGTGTCGTTTCGTAGATTTGCGTAAGTGAAATGGTTGCAAGGAGTTGAGGCAATCAGAGCATTTAAAGAAGCGATCAGGCATGATACGACCGCAATCATGCCGTATTGGGGCTTACGTCATGCGTTAGAACTAGTGAATCAGGATGAATTTGTAGATTACAGAAAATTCTC
>JACZYK010000238.1 GCA_022571135.1 Bacteroidota bacterium | reverse complement strand
AGCGATGGAGCGAAGCGGCCTTCGACATCGTCAACCACCTCAACCGCGGCGCGAGCTTGATGCAGGATCTACGGGAGCGGACGAGGCTGGCCGAGCTCGACCTGCGCGCGCCGGCTGAAGGGCGGGCGCCGCGCCTGCAGGGGATATTCCTGACCCACGCCCACATCGGACATTATACCGGTCTCATGTTTCTCGGGCACGAGTCGATGGGAGCGGATCGGGTGAACGTCTATGCCATGCCCCGCATGTCAGAATTTCTGTCCCGAAACGGCCCCTGGAATCAGCTCGTCCGTATGAACAATATCAGACTGCGGCGCCTCGCCCCCACGGTCCCGGTAAACCTGACGAACGACATTCGGGTCATTCCCTTTCTCGTACCCCATCGCCAGGAATATTCCGAAGTCGTCGGGTATCGCATCGAAGGCCCGAACCGTTCGGTGCTCTTTCTTCCTGATATAGACAGTTGGGAGGATTGGGACGTTTCCGGAACACGCATAGAGGGCGTTCTGCAGACCGTCGACGTTGCCTACATCGATGGATCCTTCTTCGCCAACGGAGAAATTCCGGGCCGCGACATGACCGGATTCCCGCATCCTTTTATCTCGCACACGATGGAACGTCTGGCCGGTCTGTCCGAGTCGCAGAAATCAAAGATCAGATTCATCCACCTGAACCATACGAATCCCGCCCTGCTTCCGGACTCCGAGGCTACGCGCAGCATTGTTGCTGCCGGATTCAGAATCGCAGCCCCCATGGAGCGGGTGGAATTGTAGACACCCACGCCGATAGGCCGACTACACAGGCATCTGAAAACTCTACCGCATGGACCACGGTCTACATTCCATCTTCCTGCAGCGCGAGGCTGAATCAAGATCCATAAGTGCCGAAAATCCTGATGGGTCCAGGGGGGGCGGCGGCCGGGCTACGGCAGAGACAACTCTCCACGCCCCCTCCGCACACCATGCGCGTGAACTGGGTCCGGGGTGGAAGATCTCTCCCTGTCGTCCGGTACCCGCAGGCGAAACCGTCGTCTTGATGGACGAGCGGGGGCAGGGGCTCATCCGGCACATCTGGATGACCCTGGATCCGAGCTTTTATCGGAATCTCGTAATTCGGATCTACTGGGACGATTCGCCGGATCCTTCCGTTGAATGCCCCGTCGGGGATTTTTTCTGCTGTGCCTGGGGACAGGCCCATCCGGTAACATCCGTACCGGTCAACGTCAATCCGAAAGGCGGACTGAATTCCTATCTGCCCATGCCGTTCCGCTCTCGCGCGCGCGTCGAGATATCCAATGAAAGCGCTCGGAATCTGGATCGCTTCTTCTATACCATCGATTATTCACTGGAATCCCTGCCAGTGGAATCGCTCTATCTGCACGCACTATTTCGCCATACTGCGGGAGTCGAGTACGGATGCGACTACTCCATCCTGGACGGTGTCGCCGGCTCGGGCCATTATGTGGGCACGTTCATGGCCTGGGAACAACGTTCGTCCGGGTGGTGGGGCGAAGGCGAGATCAAGATCTACCTGGACGACGATTCGGATTTCCCGACGATCTGCGGAACAGGCACAGAAGACTATTTCGGGGGTGCCTGGTGCTTCGGAGAGAATTATTCCGCTCCCTATCTGGGATATCGTCTCGTGAGCGGTACCGAGGGCGAGCCGGGCGCACGAATGAACATGTACCGGTTTCACATACCGGATCCCATATTCTTTCGAACGGCGATCCGAATAACGATGCAGGCTCTCGGCTGGCAGAGTGACGCGAGGTATCTACCCCTCGAGGACGACATTTCGTCGGTGGCTTTCTGGTATCAGACGCTTCCGCACAGGCGGTTTCCCAAGCTTCCCGGTTAACAGGCCCTAAAACCCGACCGAAAACTTCTGTCCGTCGTAGGCGAGCGCCATCGAATCGGGAAGCGCCTCATTCTCCTCTACATGCAGTAGGCTGTGCGTCATGTGGATGAAAAAGGTTTCGTTCGCACCTATGCCCTGTGCCAGTTCGACGGCCTGCTCGATGGTCAGATGTTTTGCGTGACGCTCGTGCCGCAGCGCATCCAGCACGAGTACATCCAGACCGCCGAGTAACTCAAGACTCGACGCCGGCAAACCGCTCGTATCGGTGATGTAGGCAAATCGGCCGATCCGAAAGCCCAATACTTCCAGGTCGCCGTGGAGGGCCGGGACAGGAATGACGGCGACGCTTCGCGATGGATCTCTCCGAGATTTTACGGAAAACGTCCCTTCGACCGCCACGATCGTCAGGTTGGGTGCACCCGGATAGTTTCCGCCGCCGAAGATGTACCCGAACATGTTTCGAAGAATGCGGCCCGACTCCTCGTTGGTGTAGCACGCCATCTTGCTCTGTTCACGGAACAGGAAAGGACGCAGATCGTCGAGGCCCACGACGTGATCGAAGTGGTGGTGGGAAATGAGTACGGCGTCGATGTTAGAAATCCCGGCTCGCATGGCCTGCATCCGGAAGTCTGGACCGACGTCGATCAACAGATCTACTCCGTCGGCTTCGACGAAACAAGAACAACGGAGGCGTTTGTCGCGGGGATCGGATGATTGGCAGACACGACACGAACATCCGATTACCGGAATGCCCGTCGACGTACCCGTCCCCAGAATCGTCACGTGAATCCGACGTTCGTCAGTCTCCTTCATCCGCTTCGAATTCAACGTCGATCTGCCGTTCCCACGCCTCTTCCAGCGCACGCCGAACCGCAGGTCTCAGATATACCGTATCAATCGGCAAGTCCCTGAGTGCTCCGGCAAGAACCGCGAGGTGGACCTCCAGTGGATGGCTCCGATTCAACATCAGAATCTCCTCATCTTCTCTGATACAGTAACCTCCCCTGAAATTCCCCTTCTCCCGGCGGACCCTGACGCCAAGTTGTCGGGCCGCTTCCTCCAGTTCTTTGACTATCTGACTCGTCTTCATGAACGCTCGTCTTCGAGAACAAACTGGCCGATCTTCATCCCGAATGAGAATACGAATATTTCCCCAGCCGTTCGGACGTACCCAACTTACCAGGTCACGCCCAGCCGGAAACCGTGTTGCGTCCCCGTATACTTCTGATTCGACTGTACGGCCGAAACACCCGCGTCATCCAGATCCCATCTCTGCCATCGAAATCCGTACCCCGCCAGCAGGCCAAACCGCCCCGTTATGGGACCATAGGCGACCTCCAGGTCCCCTTCTATGACGGTCGAATAGCCTCTCCCGAATCCTACGGAGCGGGACGCAAGACCGAATATCGGCATCGCCCATACCGAAAGCCGGAGGGGACCGGAACGCGTTACGGCGCCCACTCCCGCCCCGATTCCTACGACTGTCGATTCGAACTGATCTATTTTTCCGCCGTCGTACTCGCGCGAAAATTTGCGATAGCTCGAATGAATGCCCGCCGGAATGAACACTCTGGCTCGCGACGGTCCCGATAAACCGAACGAGTACAACTCCGTCCAGATCGACAGGCTGGCATCGAGCAATTCTTCGCCCTCGACCGTGGCGGCGGCACCGTCTCCCGTACCTCTGGTGATGGACATCATCAATCCCGGCCTCGAGAAAACAATGCCATACATCGGTTCGCTAAAATCGATGGCGTCAACCAGCAAACACGATTCAGATGGCTCACGAGGCGCACAGACGCCATCAAACTTGAATTCGGTCTGGATCAGGACGACGCCTACGCCAAGTCTGGGCCTCTCGCGCTTCCCGAAGGAAATCTGGCGTGCGAAGCCGTCCGCGACCGGGACCGCACACGCAAGGACGAGCGCAAACCATCTGACAAACGAAATCGTACTCACTGGAGAGGGACTGATTGGGAGATTATCTATTCGATTTCTCTCTGTCTTTTCTGGGCTGATTCCTTCTTCCGTTCTTCCTGAGTTTGTCCGGCCTTGAGGAGATTTCTTTTCCGGTCCTGCCGTCGAAAAACCGAAACGCCATCGGGTCCACGTGTGAATCGGATTCAACTCGAATGCGCAAAAAGTGTTTTAGACTCCAGCGTGTGGTCTGGTTCGGCGTACGGCGATTAAGGTAGGCCGCCGTGAAGGGATGGACCAAAAGCTTTACCGGCCCTCGACGACCCGACTCCTTGAACGCCTTCAGCCAGTCTTCAATCTTTCGAACCAGATCCTCCGGGGCTACGGGTGGATACGGTTTATGCCATTCGCCGCGTCTCTGGTCTGGTTTATGTTCCCGAGCCTTGTCGGGGCCGGCCTTCTCGTCAGGCATGGAGAACGTGGTCGTGATGCTGGGTCTCAGGCGCTGGCGCGTAATCTGGATCAAACCGAAATCACTCATAGGCAATACCTTCGTGACTGCGCGGTCTTTTCGGAACTCTCTTCGGAGCTGATCGTGGATTTTTCGTCTGTTGCGATCGTCTCGCATATCAATGAAGTCCACAACGATGATTCC
>JACZYK010000237.1 GCA_022571135.1 Bacteroidota bacterium | reverse complement strand
AAGCAAATGATTTTTTGCGAACGTGAACCGGCCTATACTCAGGATCGTTCGGCGATCGCGAAGGCTACCGGCATTGGTGACATCAGAGATCGCGACGCCAGGATACACAATTCTGATATTTTCCAACGGGAGATCAGGGGATATGCGGCTCAGCCAAATCCTGGTAAATTTGCTATTGACGAGAACGGAGTCGACGCTTTCAGTAGCATACTTTTCGAGTAAATCTATGGGCCATCGATACGCGGAATATAATCCTGTGCGCGGTTTGACCGTCAATAATTGATCCGGGAAGTGGCAATAAAGTAAATGCCGCGCTTTCGGAAACATCCACTTCGTAAAAGGCACGATGTGCGGTATCAAATCTGAAATAATGAGATCGACCTCGTTCCCTCTCCAGGCCAGGTAAATAACCATATACATCGCATGCACGAGAGCAAGGAGAACACGCGGCCGACGGGTTTTTTGAAAGAAGCGCCATCCTCCGATTATGTCGATCTGAATATCCGTGTGGATCTTTCCAAATCCGAAAGCAGGATCCGCATGATTTGCACAAATTGTAATCTTGTGGCCCTCTTTTTGCAGAGCATGAGCCGCCTGTAGAATGAGCCGTTCTGCACCTCCTATGGCCAATTCGGGATGCATAAATACGATATTGAGAGGCCTCCCGGTCAAGTTATCGATTTTCAAATAGTGGAAGTGCCTCTTTCTTCCAACCGATCTCCCATGATTCGAGAGGGCGGGTGTCCATCTCTACGATCACTCTCGCGTAATGCGATACCCAATCCTCGTCCAGAAGTCTACAGAAGTGGGTTGCCAGATCCATTTCTGTCAAGAATAAATGACCGTCCCCCCCATCTTGAAATCGCTCAAGAAGTGTGGGTCCGTAATTGTACGTCAGAGTCGGAAGACGCGCACCCATCATGTCAGCTAACTTCATCGGAAGATCTATTCCTGATGAGGATGTGTGCAGACAGATGCCAAAATCAGATAGAGCCAGGAGAAGGCGGTAATCTTTGACGGTCAACCAGGCTGACAGAATCGTGAAATGTTGATAGCTCCTGGCAGACCGGAGTCTTTCGAACGTATCTCTGTTCGGTCCTTCTCCGGTTATGATGATGACCATCCTGGCTTTCGGATCGCCGCCGTCATCACTCGTCGCCGAAATCCGCACGTCGGCAAGATCGGCTGCTCGAAGAATCATCTCCATGTCCTCGTCATCGGTCCAGCTCGTCGAACTGACCAGAAGACGTAGTGAACGATGATCTATCAAATCTCGGCCGAATAGTCTGGTGATGAAGTCTTCTCGGCTCTCTGACGAGGACACCTGCATTTGAGACAGTAAAGGACGATCATAGAGTATGGAGACATGATCAATGCCGAGGTCACGAGCGAGGAAATCCCGCATGGCGACCGAGACACAAAGATGGCCGTCCGCCCTGCGACCAAAGTAGGTCTCGATCCAGCGATACATCCGGGTGATGAACGAATCCCCTTTTATCCGCTCGGCAAACTTGGTAAACCCGAGATTGTGCCAGTCGATTATGAGCCTTTTGCGCCCCCTCCTGAACAGACGGGCTGATCGCGTGGCAATCAACGACACAGGTATCGTTGGAATAGCCGGTGGTGTTTGCACGAGAACCATCTCCCAGTCAGAAATGCGAAACAACAGATGGAAGAATAATTGACACGTCAGGTTCACCAACCGAAAGGTCCCTTTCAGGAAGTACGGGAAACGAGTGTGTAGATGGTCGTGTAAGTATCGAATATCGATCGCAGGCGACTCAAGTACAGTCGATACCGGAGCGTGACCCTTGTATGCTAAAACGGTTACTTGCCACCCCGCGTCCGCGAGAGACAGCGACTGAAACTGCATTCTCGGGCTTCTGCCAAAATCTCCCAGTACGATGACGACCGCACGTGGAGATTCGGCGTTCGCGTTAGTCTTCTGATGTTTCAATTTCAACCGTCTGAATTCAATAAAACGGCGATTCCAAGACTACCCGGTTGAGTGGAGTGATGGATTCGGTTTAGCAGAGCGGAAATAATTATTTCGGTGTTTATCCACTGTGTATAGTAGGGAATATGTCCGAGATTGCCCGGTGATGATAGCCAGACATGGTCTTTCTGAGTGGAATACTTGAGTGCTTCAGAAAACGGTTGACGACTGCGAATCACAGAGCGCGTGGACGTCTCAATCCTGAACCGCCCCGGGTTTGTCGGAGACTCCAAAACTTGAGAACTTGGAGTCATGAACAACACAAAGAGATATTCCCCCGAAGTACGGGAGCGGTCCATTCGGATGGTATTCGATCATGAGCACGAACACACCTCGCAGTGGGCTGCGATCCGTAGCATTTCAGAGAAGATCGGTTGCACGAACGAGACGCTGCGCAAGTGGGTCCGTCAAGCCGAGCGGGATCAGGGCCGAAGGGCTGGACTTACGAGCGACGAGCGTGAACGCCTGAAGGAACTCGAACGCGAGAACCGAGAGCTGCGCCGAGCCAACGAAATTCTTCGCAAGGCATCGGCGATGGCGATCTGAAATCGCCCTTCGCACAGGCGGAGCTCGACCGCCGACCGCGATCATGGTGACGTTTATTGACGAGCGTCGGGACGATTACGGAGTCGAGCCGATTGGCGATGTGGTATCGCCTTGCTGTGTTGCCGATTGCTCCGTCGACCTACTATGCCTGCAAGGCATGCGAAGCCGATCCGGCATTGCGTTCTGAGCGAGCGCAGCGCGACGAGGAACTGTGCATCGAGATCAAGCGGGTCTGGGAAGCGAACTTCCGGGTTTACGGCGTGCGTAAGGTTTGGCACCAGCTAAAGCGCGAGGGATTCGATGTCGCTCGGTGCACGGTGGCACGCCTGATGCGCCGTATGGGACTTCGCGGTGCCGTACGGGGCCGGCGCATCAAGACAACCGTGCCTGCGGCTCTCGCGGATCGACCCCTCGATCTTGTGGAAAGAGATTTTGCCGTCGAGCAGCCGAACCGGCTGTGGGTTTCGGATTTGACATACGTGGCGACGTGGCGAGGATTCGCAGGCGATGTCACATCGCCGAACGTCGCCTTCGTCATCGATGCCTTCTCTCGGCGAATCGTAGGCTGGCGCGTGTCAAGCTCGCTTGGGGGCGAACTGGCGCTCGATGCACTGGAGCAGGCCCTCTACGAACGAGACGAGGCTGGGCGGGAGCGGTTGATACACCACAGCGACCGTGGTGTGCAGTATCTTTCGATCCGCTACACAGAGAGACTCGCAGACGCAGGCATTGAGCCATCGGTGGGTAGCAAAGGCGATTCGTATGACAACGCACTTGCGGAGTCGGTGATAGGTTCTGTTCAAAACGGAGATCATCAGGCGACGAGGCCCGTGGCGGGGGCTCGAAGATATCGAGATCGCCACACTCGAATGGGTCTGGTGGTTTAATCATCGTCGCCTTCTCGAACCAATCGGTTATATTCCGCCGGTCGAGTACGAAGATAATTACTATCGCCCCCAGGGGAATCGTTCTCACGGGGAGATACTCAACTAACCAGGTCTCCGGAATACCCGGGGCGGTTCACTCTACAGTCTCTGGAAGGGGACGATCGACCCGGTCATGCATATCCAGCACAAGGCTGGTGACAAGCTCTTCGTTGACTACGCGGGACACACAGTCCCTATAGTTGTCGACCCTAAGACCGGCGAAGAGCGGCACGCAGCAGTGTTTGTCGCTACGCTTGGAGCGAGCAACCTCACGTACGCAGAAGCCACTTGGACGCAGTCATTGCCCGACTGGATAGGGTCTCACGTTCGGGCGCTGGAATTTTTCGGCGGGGTCCCTAGAATTTTGGTCCCCGATAATTTGCGGAGCGGGGTAACGGCGGCCTGCTACTACGAACCCGACATCAATGAGACTTACGCCCGGATGGCCGCGCATTACGGCGTGATTGTACTGCCTGCCCGGGTGCGATATCAATGGTCTGAAACCAGATTACTCCGAATTCACCCTCGACGAAGTCGCAGTCTTCATCGAAAAGATTCAAGAGGATGATCACCAGAATGTGATACAGATTCTGTCGAGAAGCCTGTTCGGTAGTTGACAGACGGGGGTAAAGCCCCGTTTTTTATTCGTCCTGAACCTGCCTCCATTCCCACCACACCTCTCTTGATCTTCCGCACGCGGCTCAAGTCTTCCCGCGCTCGATTCAATCCACATAGCTAATCCAACCAGCGGCTCAGTTCAACGGGATTGTGTCCGGAATGCCATCATCCGCCGGATGGTCCACAGCCGGGTGCCTATCTTGTGCACTCCAGACACAATCCTATAAGTTATGCGGCGCACGGCTAAAAGGAGCTTACTACAGCAGAGGAGGTAGCAACCATGGCGACCATAAGCCTTGTGAGAGTCGGCGGTGTATGTGCCATCCTGACAGTGGTAAGCGGCACTATGGCGC
>JACZYK010000236.1 GCA_022571135.1 Bacteroidota bacterium | reverse complement strand
TGGAATGAGGTGCTGGTACGCGTTTTTCTTCCCCTGGCGGCGTTCATGTCGATCCTTTTCCTGTTCACGCCAAGCACCGCCGTGCCCGACGGCACGATCCATAAGGAGCAATCGCTTTACCGCAATATCTATGTGACGCAACTCGGCGACGAACTGTGCATGGTGTTCCGGGCTCATCGCAGCCTGGGCCGCGAGTCGTGCAAGGTGTTGTCAAACCCGGATCATTTGGTCTTTCAATATACCCGAATGATGATGTCGGGCCTTTATCTCAATCCGAACCCGGAACGCATTCTGATCATCGGGCTCGGCGGCGGTTCGATCACGCTCAGCGAGGGCGAGCATCTCTCGCTCCATCCAGACGGCCGTGAGGGCACGGCTAGGGAGATTTCGATCTCGTACCCGTAACCGGTAAGCCGGCCCTTGGACTTGAAAACGAAGTCCGGATTGAGATCTACGCTGAACGGCGCAGAGCCTCCGCTGCCGAAATTGCTTACCCTCATCGAGGCGTCTCTCAGGATTCCATCCGCCTGGATACCGAGGGCATTAACGGCTATCGCTATGGCCTGACGCTGATCGTCAAAAGTATCCAGAACCAGCATGACATGGTCGTCCGAGCCGATTTTATCGCGGTCCGCAAGCGTAGCTCTTACCTCTCCGTGCGTCTCGTAGGCACGGATTCCAAAATTGATAGCTGTCGGCGTGTACCATACAAGAATCTGCGTCGAGTCCTGAGACGGGCGCCCGTCCACCGGAAGAAACTGATAGAACCCCGTTAAAACAGCGGCCCGAGTCCATTCGGGTTCGTCTAGGACACCATCCACATTGACGGATGCTTCGATCCTGGGGATGGCAATTTCAAGAACTTTCGTGCTCTTCTTGTCGGCCCTCGGAATCTCGCCGGATTCGGCCAAGGAAGCAACTGGCATGCTCAAAACAACGCTGAACAGAAGGACGGTGGAGGAAAGGGTTTTCATTCAGTGGGAAGTGGCGTAGTGATAAGATCCGGCGGAAGGTACGTGAAAACGTCTCCGTGGATTCACCACGACGACATTTCAGATGGTATTGCCTGTGATCACCCGCTCAATGCACCGCATCACTGCCTGAACAGATACTGAGCCTTGAAGAAAATCTGTCTGCTCGACTGAGCGAATATGCTGGGATCCCCCTCGTTCGTTCCGGGGAACGTGTCGTAGCGATGCGTCGAACCGAAATGCACGACCGTGAACGAATTCACGCGGTACGTGATCAGTGGATCAACGGCGAGACTCCCGGTAAAATCGTTGTACTGGACGATCACGCGGGCCAGAAGCTTGCTCGTAAACTGATAATTGAACCTGGAGCGGGCGATGAAACCACTGAACAACTTATCGCCGGTAGTCGGGTCCGTAATGTCCGAATAGTTAATGTCTGGCCGGATGACGAGGCGCTGCGTAGGCCGGAGTGTCAGATTCGCACCGAAATCCCGGCTGTTGCCCAGAAACGGTTCCTCAACATTTCGAGCAATCGATTTACCCAGATTTACGTTGAATCCGAAATGGATTTTCTCGCTGAAATTGCTGGATACGTATCCGAAGAACGACCGGATACCGGTGAACTCCTGACCGGCAAAGAGCTCTCGGGCAATCCGGTACTCGAAGTTGACATTTGTCTGCCGCTTGAACTGGATGTTGATCGCCGGGGCGAACCATGCCGATTTCTCGACTCCATCGAAGTTCCACGTTCGAAAGCTCATGATACGCGGCCTGATTCGATCGATGAAGCTGATCGAGGGGTAAATTGTGTATGCCTGGAAGGTCATGATCCGGCGAAAGTCATTCTGCGTGACGAATCCGTTGTCTGCGCGGAAGGTTGGACTGAACTGTCGGTAGGTCACATCGAAATTCCAGTGCCGGCCGTTTCGGTTCAGGCTGCCCAAGAGCGCGTGTCCCCAGAAGGTCTCGCCGTCAAGCGCCGCCGTGTGGTTACCCCGGTCAAATGCCAAATCGGCGAAGCCTGCCGACAATTCTTCGTCAACGAGCTCGGCCGTGCGGCTGGCGACCACCTGAAACTGAATCGCATAGTTGGTTAGAAAACGAACATTTCCGTCTATGCCGAACGTCGAACCCGCACCACCGGCGTCCAGACGGCGGTCCGTTACCAGGGCGCCGATAAAGGAACTGTTGGCAAAACTCTGCCGGACGCGGAAGATGTTGGATACCGACTTTCCTCCGGACACCAGGCGGCTGCTCTCCTCGAACGGCAGCAGCAGAGGTGATTCGTTGTCCCTCGCTCCGATATATGCGACACTCGTATTCCCGAAGCGACCGGTAAGCTTGTTGGCCACGATCGGATCGTTGATCGAGCGCGTATAGACCGTCTGAATATTCGTCCTGAACATGTCCGCACCCTCCTGGAAGAACGTGCGTCGCTCTGGGAAGAACAGGGCGAACGTGGAGTTGACGTCGATCTGCGCCGCGTCCGATTCGATCTGGCTGAAATCCGGATTAATCGTGAGATCAGCCGTCAGTTCTGAAGTAATGCCATATTTCACATTGAGTGACGGCTCTGCCCTCATGCGGTCATTATCGAACAGGCCGCGCGGATTCGAGGCATCGGTCAGACTTCCGGACTGACTCCCGGTCAGAGATGGCAGAATCTCCAGGTTCTTTCCGGACTTTACACTTTCCATTCCCGAGAGTGAGCCGAATTGACACGAGAAGCACGGATCGTCGTGATCAATGGCGGCCCAGGTATAGGTGTTCCGACTATCCCGGGGGCGCGTGATCCAGAATGTGGCTCTCCAGTTTTGCACGTCCGCGCGGGGGAACCGCAGACTGCGGAACGGAATGGCCATTTCGATCTGATAGCCCGTGTCCGTAATTTTCCCGGCCGATTCGTAGATAAGATTGAAAGAAACGTCCTCACGGCCGTTCGAGCTGAATGTATCTCCCTGGATGCCGATCGGGTTGGCGGCTATGAAGTAGATCTGCTGGCCGTCACCGTTCGTATCCAGCAACATACCCGAATAATCGTCCTGCCATATGCGATCGCGATCACTGAAATTGGATCGAATCGCCGACGGGTCGTCTTCGATGAGATAGGCCACGTACAGATTCTGAGCGTCATACGTCACGTAGACTTTGATACCGATCGGGGGCCTGGCCTTCTCGTCCGGAAAGTTCTCTGAAAAATTTGTGGCCAGCGCGGCATGCTGCCATATCGCCTCATCGAGTTCTCCGTCAATCCTGATATCCTCGTCGGTTCTGGGTATCTGGAGCTCAGGCAGGACATTCGGGACGAATGGTTCGTTGGCAAACGAACGTGATTCTTCACCCGTGGAGCGCTGTGCATGCGCATTTTGCGTCAAGACAGGCACGACAATTCCCGCGATAAACAGCATTACCGCCAGTTTTTTAGCGTAGTTCATTGTGCTACGACCTGGATTGGATGGATGGCTTTGACAGGTCGAAGAAGAAATGCGTCAGGAATCTCCCTCTAGTCACGCCCGCTACGTTCTTTGTCCGTGCGGGTTACATTGCGCGACAAAGAACCCGGGAAATAATGCGCCGGGTGCAAAAAATGCCCGGAACATTAAAGAAATCGATCCGATCGCGTCGAAAAAGATGGAATCTCCTTGCGATTCTCAACCGATTTCTTTCATTATAGGTGAGACCGGTAATAAATGTGACCTGTAGATCCGGTCTAGCGCAATAACGCCTGTCCAATGGAGGGGCTCGAATGAATCACCGTCTCAAAAAACAGATACTTACTGCCGCGCTCATACTGGTCGGATTCGCCGTGATCATGGTGATACTCGGCCAGATGGGATAGTCCGGAACAGGAGCAGATCAGTTGCCCGCGTGGTTCGTTCGGATC
This sequence comes from Bacteroidota bacterium, assembly GCA_022571135.1. Lineage (GTDB taxonomy): Bacteria > Bacteroidota > Rhodothermia > Rhodothermales > UBA10348 > JACZYK01. Next base: position 622 of record JACZYK010000236.1, on the reverse strand, counting down.
GCGTCGCAAGAGCCTATCATCCGGGCACTATCATACCCGAGGGTTCGGCGTATTCTACTTCGTCACAGACTTTTTTATTTCGGTGAGACGGCGGGGGTTGGGGGTTGCCCTCTCATCGTTTAACTTCGCGCCGACGTCCCTCAGAACTCATCAGTCTTTCACCATGAAATTTTTTGTCGACACGGCCGATCTGAACGAAATCCAGGAAGCGAACGCCATGGGCGTCCTCGACGGAGTGACGACGAATCCGTCGCTCATGAGGAAGGCCGGCGGATCGGATTTTCACTCGCATATCCATAAAATTTGTGAGATCGTCGATGGGGATGTTTCGGCCGAGGTCATTGCGACCGACTACGACGGCATCATGTCGGAGGCGCGTGTGTTGGCTGCGATCCACTCGAATGTCGTAGTAAAGGTGCCTCTGATTCTGGACGGTATCAAGGCTATCAGATCCCTGACCCAGGAAGGGATCAAGACCAATTGCACGCTCTGTTTTTCGCCTACGCAGGCGTTGATAGCGGCGAAAGCCGGAGCCACGTATATCTCGCCGTTCATCGGCAGGCTGGACGACATCTCCACGCCCGGGATGGAATTGATAGAACAGATCGTCGAGATCTACTCC
>JACZYK010000012.1 GCA_022571135.1 Bacteroidota bacterium | reverse complement strand
GAAGGAGCTTCAGCCGCGCATGGAAGCGATCAAGGAGAAGTACCGGGACAACCCGAAGAAACAGCAGGAAGCCACGATGAAGATGTACAAGGAAACGGGGGTCAATCCGCTCGGCGGGTGTCTTCCGATGCTCCTTCAGTATCCGATCATCATCGCGCTATGGATGTTTCTGCCGCAGTCCATCGAACTTCGCCAGCAGAGCTTTCTCTGGGCCACGGATCTGTCGGCGCCGGACATCATCATGAACCTGCCGTTTACGATTCCGGCGTACGGCAACTTCGTCGCCGGATTCACGCTGCTGATGGGAATCTCCATGGTCATCCAGATGAAGATGCAGGCGACGCCCGGCTCGGGAGCCCAGCAGAAGATCTTCATGTATGTTTTTCCCGTGATAATCCCGATCATCTTCAACAAGCTGGCCTCGGGGCTGAACCTCTACTACCTCTGCTACAACGTGTTGACCGCTGTGCAGCAAAAACTGATCAACAAACAGCTCGAAAGGCAGGGAATCGCGGCGAAAGAGGCAGAAAAAGTGGGCAGAAAGCCGGGTGGGAAAAAAGTTCATGGAAAGGACCGACCGACCCGGAAAGGGCGCTCGGCGCGGAAGGGCCGGCGCTAGGAAAACGCGATAATCATGCCTTTGGCAGCATCCGATACCATTGTGGCCCTGGCCACGGCCAGAGGCCTGTCCGCCATAGCGATGGTGCGTCTTTCCGGCTCTGAAGCGGTATCGATCGCCGCCAGGCGTTTCGGACCGGCAGATCTGAACGACGTGGTCTCGAATTCGGCAACGGTCGGATTCCTTCGCTCTTCCGATGAAGAGGACATCGATCAGGTCGTTGCCACGATATTTCGAGCACCGGCGTCGGTCACGGGCGAGGATGTTGTCGAGATTACCTGTCACGGCGGAGACTTTGCCTCCCACCTGATTATCAGCTCGCTCGTCGAGAGCGGCGCGCGACCGGCCAGACCCGGAGAGTTCACCGAGAGGGCTTTTTTGAACGGCAAAATAGATCTGGCCCAGGCCGAGGCGGTAGCCGATATCATACACGCGGGATCCCGAAAGGCACACCAGGTCTCGATAGCGCAGATGAAAGGCGGATATTCAGATCTACTCGAGCAAATTCGCCAGGAGATGCTTGACCTCTGCGCGCTCGTCGAGCTCGAACTTGATTTTTCGGAAGAAGACGTCGCGTTCGCCGACAGGAAACGCCTCGACGACCTTCTGGCGGAGAGCAAAGCGCTTTTGACGCGGCTCCTTGCCTCCTACAGGTATGGAAGTGTGGTTCGAGATGGCGTCAGGATTGTCATCGGAGGCAGGCCGAACGCCGGTAAGTCCACGCTGCTGAACGCGCTCGTGGGTTTCGACCGGGCCATCGTTTCTGAAATCCCTGGTACCACGAGAGACGAAATCGAGGCGGAAGCCGAATTCGAAGGCCTCCGGTTCCGGTTCTTCGACACGGCGGGTCTACGCGAAACGATGGATGTTCTCGAGGCCGAGGGCGTGCGCCGCGCCGAGAGCTCAATTAAACGGGCAGATGCGCTTCTTTACGTTTTCGACGCGACGGTTGGACTGGACGAGAACGAAACGGCGTTTTTGAACAATCTCCAGACGTCACATCCCGGATTGCATGTCTTCAGGATTGCAAATAAAATAGATCTTGTGGAAGGAGACTACGCCCCAGAAGCTTTCGATAAGGTTGAAGGACAGGATTTTGAGCTCTCCGCCCTGGCAGGCCTGAAGGACGAACACATCGTACAGCCTGTTCTCGAGGCGGTGCTCCGGGCGGTGAGAGGAGAGGCATCGTATAGCGAAGGCGCCATAGTCGTGACGAACGATCGGCACCGGGATCATCTGGAGAAAGCCATGGTAGGGCTGATGAATGCAGCCCGATCGCTAGCCGCGGGCGAGTCAGGTGATCTGCTCGCTTTGGATCTCCGGATAGCGATGCAGGAACTAGGAGCGATCACCGGGGCTACAACCAACGAAGACGTACTCGGGAGGATTTTTTCCAGATTTTGTATAGGTAAATGAGTCGACTTTACGAATATGATATCTTGATCGTAGGAGGCGGACATGCCGGCGTAGAGGCAGCCGCGGCCGCCGCGCGCATGGGTGCGCGCACGCTGCTCCTAACGATGAGTCTCGAGGCGATCGGACGCATGTCCTGCAATCCGGCTATTGGAGGCATCGGGAAAGGCCAGATTGTTCGAGAAATCGACGCTTTAGGTGGTTTGATGGGACTCACAACCGACAAAGCGGGCATTCAGTTCCGAATGCTCAACAAGCGTAAAGGTCCGGCTGTCTGGTCTCCACGGGCACAGTGCGACCGGACGATTTATGCGGCAACCATCAGAGAGGAGCTCGAAGGAATCGATAATCTCTTCCTTCGATCCGATATGGTGACCGACCTGATCGTATCCGACGGCCGTGTGCGCGGCGTGGTTACGCAGCTCGATCGGGAGATCCTGGCCCGGGCGGTGATCCTGACAAGCGGTACGTTCATGAACGGCGTGATCCACATCGGGGAGAAGCAGTTCGGAGGCGGGCGGATGGGAGAGCGCGCAGCGAAAGGATTGACGGCCTCCCTTCATTCGCTCGGATTCGAAAGCGGGAGGCTGAAGACCGGCACACCGCCGAGAATAGACGGAAGGACAATCGACTATACCCGGGTCGAAGAACAGCCGGGGGACAGTCCTCCCACACCGTTCTCCTTCATGACGGACGCGCTTCCCGAAGAGCAGAGATGTTGCTGGCTCACATACACGAATCCGCAAGTTCACGACATTCTCCGGACGGGTTTCGAGCGGAGTCCGATGTTCGTCGGAAGAATTAAGGGTCGGGGGCCGCGGTACTGTCCCTCCATCGAAGACAAGATCGACCGGTTCGCCGACAAGGACCGGCATCAGATCTTTCTGGAGCCCGAGGGGTGGCGTACGGAGGAGATCTACGTGAACGGCTTCTCGACAAGTCTTCCGGAGGATGTGCAGAGACTCGCGCTCACGAAAATCCCGGGACTCGAAAATGTCCACATGCTGCGTCCCGGGTACGCGATCGAATACGACTACTTTCCACCCTATCAGATTCAGTACAGCCTGGAGACAAAGAACGTGAGGGGCCTCTTTTTTGCGGGCCAGATCAACGGCACAACGGGCTATGAGGAGGCTGCGGCGCAGGGACTCATGGCCGGGATCAACGCGGTGAAGTACCTGAAGGATCAAACGCCAGTCGTTCTCGGCCGCTCCCAGGCCTATATAGGGGTCCTAATTGACGATCTGGTGGCCAAAGGCACCGATGAGCCCTATCGCATGTTTACCTCGCGGGCCGAGCACAGAATTTTGCTCCGACAGGACAACGCGGACTCGCGTCTTACGCCTCTCGGCGCCGAACTGGGACTGGTCGGGAGTGAACGCGTCGACCGGATGGAGAGAAAGCAGAAAGCGATGGCAGAGACGCGCCGCCGAATCGAAGAGAAGAACGTGACTCCCGGCCAGGTCAACGCCTACCTGGAATCCGTCGGAACCTCTCCCCTGGTCCGACCGGAGCGCCTGTCCAAGATTGCGTTGAGACCAGAAGTGAAGCTTGCTAAGTTATTAAATAATAATAATTTACGTGACGTTTTTGTCCCTAAATATGACGGACCCGAATCCATCGAAACGCTCGTCGAAATCGATCTGAAGTACAGGGGCTATCTGGAGCGCGAAAGAGAGACGGTCGAGAAGATGGTCCGGCTGGAAAGCATGGAGATTCCATCGGGGATCGACTACTCGAAAATGAATAACATCACTATGGAGGCGCGGGAGAAGCTTTCGAAGATTCAACCTTCGAATCTGGGTCAGGCGTCACGCATCAGCGGAGTCAGCCCGGCAGACGTATCGGTACTCATGGTTCTATTGAAAAAGTGGTCCGCCGATCCGGTTGAGACGATGCATTAGTGTTTCACGTGAAACGTCGCCGATGATAATCTTTATTATTGGAAGAATATGGGCGATTATGAGACATTTGAGACACGTCGGTCCCTGGTTCTTTCCGAAAAGATCGGGCGTATCAGAGGAGATCACGAAAGCCGTCTCCGCCAATACGAACGGTTATTATTATCGTATAACCGGAAAGTGAATCTCGTGTCGCGGAAAACGGAATCATCCGTATTTGAACACCATATCCTCCACTGCCTGTCGGTCTGCATTCGCGACTTTCTTCCGGACGTCACTATAGCCGATTGGGGCTCAGGCGGCGGACTTCCCGCCGTTCCTGTGGCTATTGCGAATAAAGACATCACCGTCGTAGCGATAGATGCGGTCTTCAAGAAAACACAGGCCGTTAAAGCGATGGCGAAGCGCCTTGATCTTAACAACCTGGAAACATGGAATGGAAGGGCCGATAGATGGGACGGATCCTGCGCGTACTCGGTCTCCAGAGCAACGGCGCCGCTTGCGGAGCTATGGAAATGGCACATCCGGGTCTTTGACGGGCCGACTGCGATCAAGTCCCTGAGCGTCTGGAATCCAGGGCTGATTTGCCTGAAAGGAGGTGATCTCAGCCAGGAAATCGACGCGTTGATAGCTTTCGAGCCCGATGCCAGTGTCGAGACATACGACCTCGAACCGATTTTCGGAAGCGCTTATTTTCGGGGGAAACGAATCGTCCACGTGTACGTCGGTGATTAGACGAGAAGGATCCGACCCATCGAACTCAACCGCCAGGCCGATGAAAATACGCGAGCGCCAGGGAAACCGTACGGAGCGACTATTCAAAACGGTATTGTTGCTTCAAAACCGTCCTAATTTGACATCCCGGGATCTGGCGGAGCATTTCGGAGTCAGCCGCAGAACCGTATTTCGCGATCTAAGAGTGCTCAGTGAATCGGGCGTCCCCCTGACGTATTCCGAGGGGGGCGGATACGAAATTCTCGAAGGATATCAGCTTCCTCCCCTCATGCTCACGGCGCGGGAGGCAGCAACGCTTCTCGTCGGGACGGAGTTCATGAAGCTCCAGTCCGATGCATCGCTCCGGGAAGACGCCGATGAGGTGGCTCTAAAGATTCGATCGGTTCTGCCAAGGGAAATCCGCGAATACGTGGATCGCCTCGCAGAAAATACGGTGCTCGATCCTTATTGGGTGCATGCCGTTCGGGACGGGGGATCTGAATCCGGAAGATGGTATCGCCTGTCGGAGGCCGTAGCCCGCAGCCGAAAGGTTATCATGGAGTACTTCGTCGAAGCAAGGGGAGAATTGACAAAAAGGAGGGTGGATCCCCTCGGGCTCGTCTACTACACGGATCACTGGAATCTCATAGCATTTGACCACATGAGGGACGAAATCCGTAATTTTCGTCTCGACCGAATCCACGAGATGTTTGTGCTGAGCGAGCGCTTCGAACGACCCGAAGGGTTCGATCTGCAAGTGCATCTGGAGGAGAGGGGACTGGCAAGCTCTCAGGCCGCCATTCACCTCCGTTTTGCCGAAAAGGCGTATTCCCGGGCGCGAATGGCCATTCCTGCTAGAATTGAGAAAGAAGAGACGGGGGATGGACGTGTCGATGTGCACTTCAATTTCGACAATCTAGAATACCTCGCCGCCTGGCTGCTTCGCTTTGGAGCGAACGTGTCCGTAGTCAGTCCTGATCCGCTCAAGAAGATGCATATCGCCGGCGTAAGGTCGATCCTGGAGACCTACGGAAAGCCGGTAAAATGACCCCCGGAGGCTCAATCGCCTGTTTTGACCTGAAGCGAAAGAAGTACATCCCGTGCAGTATCCAGATCGGGGACGTTTTGCACGATCGCCCGCAATTTTTTTGCTGAATTCTCTTTCAGAGCGTATATGCGGTCCATACCGTTCAGGCGCTCGAGGATCCCGTGGAAAAGATGCTCGAAGAAATATGCATCGGCCTCTGCGGTCGGGAAGACGAGGAAGAGACGATGGTTTTTGAAGACGACCCGGCTCAACCTGAGATTCTGCCCGAGAAGTTTGATTTCGACCGAAAGAAGAAGGTTTTCGACCTCTTCCGGAACGGGTCCGAAACGATCGGCCATTTCGGCACGGACCGAATCGAGGGCCTCCGCGTTTCGCGCATCGGCTATCCGTCGATACAGGTTCAGTCGCTCGATACGGTTGGCGAGATATGTCTGCGGAATGAATGCATCGGCTTCCACATCAATCGACGTTTCCTTGGCCACTGGAGCCTTTTTCTCGTCGAAAAGATCAGAAAACTCTTCGGCCCTCAGTTCCTGAACGGCCTCGTCCAGGATACGGTGATACGTCTCGAAACCCACGTCCTCGATGAAACCGCTCTGTTCTGATCCCAGGAGATTTCCGGCGCCCCGGATGTCCAGATCTTGCATCGCGATATGAAAACCGCTTCCAAGGTCCGTAAACTCCTCCACGGCCTGCAGGCGCTGCCTCGCCTCGCGCGTTAGACCATGAATCGACGGAACGAGGAGAAAGCAGAAAGCTTTTCGTGCCGATCTGCCGACGCGTCCTCGAAGTTGGTGTAGTTCGGACAGCCCGAAATAGTCCGCGCGGTTGATGATGATCGTATTGGCATTCGATACGTCAAGACCGTTCTCGATGATATTGGTGGATACGAGCACATCGAATTTCTTTTCGAAAAAGCCGATCATGACGCGCTCGAGGTCGGATCCCTTCATCTGACCGTGACCGACCTGCACACGTACGTCGGGAATGAGCATGCGGATCATTTCTGAGATCTCCATGATCGATTGGACTCGATTATGGATGAAAAAGACCTGTCCACCTCGATTGACCTCGAGCAAAATGGCGTCGCGGATGAGGTCTTTGTCGAACGTGTGAATTTCCGTCACGATGGGCTGACGGTTGGGGGGCGCCGTCGCCATGATCGAAAAGTCCCTGGCGCCCAGAAGGGAAAACTGAAGCGTTCTGGGGATCGGCGTTGCGGTGAGCGTTAGCGTATCGACATTGACGCGCATCCGCCGAAGTTTCTCCTTGACCGATACGCCGAATCGCTGCTCCTCGTCTACGATCAGAAGACCAAGATCCTTGAATCGGACGTCTTTTGATATCAGTCGGTGGGTTCCAATGATCACATCCGCGGCTCCTGACGCAATCCGGGAAATCGTCTCCGTGATCTGGGCGGCGGACCGGAATCGCGAGAGAACCTCCACGTTTACCGGATACGCCGAAAGGCGATCGGTGAACGTGCGCTGGTGTTGCATGGCCAGTACGGTGGTAGGCACGAGGACTGCGACCTGTTTCCCATCCTGAACGGCTTTGAATGCAGCACGAATAGCGATTTCAGTCTTACCGAAGCCGACGTCGCCACAGACGAGACGATCCATTGGCGTGGATCTACGCATATCCTCCTTGACCGCCTGACTGGCGGCCGCCTGGTCCGGTGTATCCTCGAAGAGGAATGACGCCTCGAGCTCTCGTTGCCACACGGAATCTTCAGAAAAGGCATATCCCTCAGATGCCTTTCGCCTTGCGTACAGCTTGATCAGATCCCTTGCGATGTCCTTGACGCGAGATTTGGTCCGAGACTTTGCTCGCTCCCACTGACCGGATCCGAGCCTGGTCAATTTCGGTTGGTGCCCTTCCTTTCCCTTATACTTGTGCAGTTTGTGGAGCGCATTGACATTGACGTAGAGGACGTCGTCGTTGAGATAGTCAATGCGCGCGACTTCCTGGCGCTTCCCGCGCACGGTAATCTTCTGCATACCGGAGAATCGACCGATTCCGTGGTCGATGTGGACGACGAAATCTCCGGGCACCAGTTGATGCAGTTCGCGAAGACTCAGACCGCCAAATCGCTTTTTCTGTCGCCTGGCGCTCGGTCGGTGATACCTGTTGAATATCTGGTGGTCCGTGTAGACGGCGATGCCGAGCGATGGAAGTTCGAATCCCTCGTGTAACGACTCCAGTTTCACAGAAATTTGGAAGCGATCCATGTCGTCCTCGAGCAACTCATGGATCCGGCCTTCCTGTCCCTGGTTGTCGCAGAGGATAATCGTTCGTATCTCCCGCCGGTGATTATCCAACAGCCGACTTCTGAGTTGCTTGATGGAGGAGTTAAAGGCCGGCTGAGGAGAGGATTCGAATCGTATGGTTTCACCGGTTTCTTCCTCCAGAAACGTGCCGATTCGAAGACGCGACTTTTCACGGAGCAAACGCCTGAACTCCGTGGCATCGAGAAAGTATTCTTCAAGAGGAGGGAGGTCCAGGTCTGCCTCCTCGGCATGGAGAGCAGCGCTGCGAGCGCTATCGAGTACATGATCCACCCGCTCGTTCAGGCGGGCGTCGTCGAAAAGGACGACCAAGGCGTCTTCGGCCAAATAGTCGAAAAGAGGAATATGCGTTCCTGAGGGAAGCACCTGTTGCTCCAGATTCGGCACGAGCCGAGCTGAAGATCTGCGGCTCACCGATAGCTGTGTGTGAATGTCGAATTCGCGAATGGAGTCTATTTCGTCACCGAAAAACTCGACCCGGACCGGAAAATCGCCCGTAAAAGGGAATACGTCCAGTATCCCACCGCGTAGCGCCAGCTCACCCGGCTGCTCTACGAATTCGACCCGTGTAAACCCCTGTCCGACAAGGCGGTCGATCAGTTCAATCAGATCTACAGTAGAACCCGTAGTCAGATCGATCGTCTGCTTCTCTACGTGCGACTTCGGTGGGATCCGTTCAACAATAGCATCAGCATCCGTAACGAGGATGCCTTTGAAAGACGGATCGAGCTGCTGAAGAATGTCGGCCCGGAGGATCGCGGGGGCAGGGTTCGCCACGTGTTCCGGATCATACGGTCGCCGATCTGAAGCGGGGAAGAGCAGAATGTCCGACTCGCGCCGTAGAATCTGCTGGATATCGCTGTGAAAATAAGCCGCGCTCTCGGCCTCACTAAACAAGCAGAGCAGTGGGCGGGCGCGATTCTCCCATATTCTCGCAACGAGGAAGGCAGGAAGCGAACCAGAGAGACCCCGGACAGAGATCGATTCTCCGGCATTTCCATTCGAATCCGAAAGCAGGCGGCTGAGGGAAATACATTCCTTTGAGGCAGAAAAGGCGGTATAAACGGACTTCAGGGACAATTCGTCTCAAGGCTGCGGGTGCTGAGATGGGCGGCGTAACAACGATCAGGCCGGGGCGAGGTTCTGGCTCCTCTGGACCATCGAATATCAGCATGGGATATTGCCCTTCCACGAATGTTCCACGTGAAACGAGCTCGATAGTTTATGGTAATTACGATCACAAATTCAATTAATGATCCAAGCAGCTCAAATCGATCCGAACGCCTCACGGCCGATATCACTGCGGCACATACACGACTCCCTCGATGGCCCGTCGTACGAATCCAGAAGCGCGAGACAGTCGTCCAGTGGCCTCTTCGGCATCGACATCCGCGAGGTGCATGACGAGGGCCGTTTTGACGTGACCTCCGGCCGAATCCAGAAGAGACGAAGCCTCGTCATACGAAATTCCCGTAACGGTCATCACCGTCCGCTTCGACCGCTCAACAAGCTTTCTGTTGGTCATCTGCAGATCGACCATCATGTTTTCATAGACCTTGCCCATGCGAATCATGGAGGCCGTCGTAAGCATGTTCAGGACGAGCTTCTGAGCCGTTCCGCTCTTCATGCGGGTTGAGCCCATGATCACCTCCGGACCTACGACGGGGCAGATGGCCACATCGACACCGAGGGTGAATTCGTCTCTGGGAGTACATGTGATAAAGAGTGTTTTGCATCCAGCCGCCCTCGCATGCTTAACGGCGCCTACGACGAATGGGGTTCTTCGACTTGCGGCAATACCGCACACGATGTCCGGCGGTGCCGCGGTGATTTCCTCAAGTGCACGGACTCCGTTCTCTTCGAGGTCCTCGGCTCCTTCCTGCGATTTGAAGACGGCGGGCAGTCCCCCGGCAATCAAACCCTGAATCATACCGTCCGGCGTCCCGAACGTGGGTGGGCACTCGGATGCGTCGAGAATTCCGAGTCTTCCGCTCGTGCCGGCTCCGGCGTAAATGAGCCGGCCTCCGCTTCGGAAAGCCTGGACAATCAGATGTACGGCTTCCTCGATGTATGACAATTCTCTCCGAACGGCCTCCGGAACGAGGTGATCTTCCGAATTGATGATCTCCAGAATCTCTCGGACCGGCACCGTGTCAATCCGCTTGGATGCAGGATTACGCTGCTCGGTGGCCAGTCGCTTCAACTCGGAGAACAGCTCGGATTCGCGCGTCATGAAGTATTTCCTAAATGGATGTCGCTTTGTAGAATCTAAGTTCCACATGACGCGATCCGCAATCAAGCCCGGTCGATACTCCCCGCGCCAGAGCGCGATGAATCTTCCTTCAACATTCCCGTCAGCCCGGGAGACGGCTGGATTACCTTCTCTCCAGAAGCTGACACGGTCCGCCCGCCATAATGCTGCATTTCAATCACGAACGAGAAAGAAATGGAGGATTGTCTGCTGGACTGTGTATCCAATACGACAGGAAGGTTTTCGGCCGTGACAGCCCCCGTGTTTTTGGATCTTTGATTCCATGTATTCCCGTGAAGAGCGCCTAGAGAGCCTCCGCGAAATCAACCGATTACTCGCTGAAGGGGGGAAACCGAGTCGTTCCTCCAAGGTGCCAAGGACCACTTCCTTGAGAATGCGACGAGGTGTTTTCTCGTCCAGGTATTGCGCCGTGAACCCTCGCCTTCACAGGCCGGCATATGAACTTTGTGTCCAAATTCATGGCCTTTATTAAGACTCCTAAGGAAGATTCTCCAGATCGTTTAGGTCCTTATGTCGACCACATGCCCGCTTGTTCTTCTTCACGCAATCCAATCCGATGATACATGCCTTTACTCCACCCATCTCATCCTCTACTCGTCTCTCATAGCACAGATCAAACTCAACACCGCTCACGCTCGCAACGCCTCTACCGCACGTTGCGCGTTTTTCTCGCTGCGCTCAACCCAGATGTCTATGTCGCCCGTGGTTCTCGGGTAGCCACGGTATGCGACAGCATAGCCACCGACGATGAGATATTTTACCTCACGTGCGCCGACCAACCTCAATAGTTCGCTGAACTCGGTCGGAAGCTGGATGGTAGCCATAATTGATTTGGCGCATCTGTTCAAGGGCGACCAAGCGTTCTTGTGGCCTTAAGGATAACCAGTAGGATCGGTCCTGCTCCTGAGCCTCGGTAAAAGAGGTCACGGAAAAGGTAGACTTGTCCAGTCTGAGACCTGAATCGGCCATGACGCGAGAGAGTTTGGGATGGATATAGCGTTTTGTTCTACCGATTAACTCTGCCAATGCTCTCTGGTACATACTACGACGAATCGTAGTTCAAGGAAACAGGCGAGACGATCTGGTTATGCGGCCTCCACGCTAATGCACCGGCCAAAATAGTTCTTCCTGCCCTATGGTCTCCAAGCACTCTTCCAGCGATAGCGCAGGGAAGACATCACACCATTTGCCAGTATGACGCATGTATGCAAGATTGAATCGCTGAGCGCCGACATACTCCAATCGCGTGGTCCGTACCTCAAAATACTCTTCTGTGGCATCGTTCCGGGGATCGCGATACTTCGCACAGAAGTAGAAATAGCGGCCTCGCCACATCGTGTATACATCGACGACATAGTTGAAACCGTGCTCCTTAGCCGCCTCGGCTTGGATGGGAAGCCCCGGTTTGAATTGCTCTCGCAGGAGCTGTTCCGCTTTCAGCGCGAGTGTCTGCTTAAGCGGTTCTGGCACTGTCGTTTTCCCTCTCGTTGCCATGTGTGCTTAAGTTACTGGGAAAAGTGGTGAAACGAAGCCGAATCCGGTGGTCCGAGCCCAATGATATACAGCGATCACTCCCCGAAACAATAATCATTCTGACATGCAATCGAGCGAACTGATCGATGTTCGGATCCACTCCTGGAGTTCTGTGCTAAATTCTTTCAGATCGGCATCGTCAATAATGCCATGACGATGCATCAGGAAAAGTGAAATCAACATGCGCGAGCGTGTATGGGGGTCAAAGCACTCGACTAACGTGTGCTTCTCTTCCTTCATTTTCTTCAACGTTTTCCAAAAACGCTCTGTCGGAGTTCCTTCCCGATCAGTGAGCAGTTCGATTATCTCCTGATTTTTACGATCCAGGTACCGCTCCCTCCAATCCGGTACGCGTTTTCTGTAGACCTTCCAATCTGACTCTCTTGTTTTCATCACTCATCGCTGGATAATGTAATCTACGGATGAAAATAGGCGAAGACTTTATGTGCGTCCGCCTGTCGCCCCCCTTGATGTTCCATAAGTCTAGTTCCGCCGCCTGGTTATAACAAGAGACACGGAGCGATATGAAGCCGTGATCGGCATTCCGCTTCATTCGCTTATCGCCGATCAGCAAATCATGACTCATGCCCGGCTTATATGGTGTGATACGGCGGGGAACAGATCTGATCATCCTGCCGCACATACGAGAAATCGAATTACGACGAAGAAACGAGCCGAGGGTACTGTATCGCACAGTGCAGGAGGGGTGGCAGCATCCTCAATCTGGTTGCTTGATCGTGGTGAACGAAACCGGGAGCCCGGCGTAATCGTGACCCGATTGCCAATCGGCGCGTCCGAAATCGATTTCGTCATTCCGGCAGCGCGGGTGCGACACTGGCTGGCAGGAACCGGCCGACCCGGAGCGCCAAAAACATCGTCCATGATCCTCCTCGAAATCAGACTGAAAGACTTCCGGGCTCACCGAAGCACCCGATTCTCGTTCGGCCCCGGCATCAATCTGATATGCGGTCAGAACGGTATCGGCAAAACAAATATTCTCGAGGCGGCCCATTATCTCTGTCTGACAAAGAGCTTTCTTACGTCGACCGACGCATATGCGCTTCGCGATGGCGCGTCGTTTTTCGAGGTCGAGGGCGACTTCACAGGAGCCCGTCGAGAACGTGTCCGTGTTCGTGCGGCTTATACCGCTTCAGGCGGAAAACGAATGTTTCTAAACGGCAGTCCTATCGATCGGACCGCCTCGCTCATCGGACAGCTTCCGGTGGTCGTCTTTTCGCCGGAAGACCACAAACTTACAGCCGACGGACCCGATGGACGCCGTCGATTCATGAACATCGTGATCAGCCAGTCGAGCTCGGTATACCTGGCAGACCTGATGAGGTATCGCAGAACGCTAAAACAGCGCAACGAGTTGCTGCTGACGGCGAAAAAATCAGGACAACCCGCCAGTACCGATCAGCTCGCATCCTGGACCGAGGAGCTGATTTCACACGGGACGAGCTTATACAAAGCGCGGATCGAATTCAGCGAGGTGTATGCTAACCTTCTGCGCGAGGAGCATCACCGCCTTGGTCCGAGTGTGGAAGAGCCCGGTTTAACGTACACTCCGCTCCCGGGCGTAAGCTCAGGTGCTGAGCGCGGGCGCGTCGAGAACGCTTTCAGGGAAGCGCTTCAAAAAAGCTCCCGAAGAGAGCGGGAGAGGGGTATTACGATGGTCGGACCGCACAGGGATGATCTCGTTTTTCTTCTCGACGGAAAAGAGATACGTCGCTACGGATCTCAGGGTCAGCATCGAACCTTCGGGATGGCGTTGAAGTTGGCGCAATACAGATATCTGTTCGACGCCACCGACGAGCCTCCGCTCATGCTGCTCGACGACGTCTTCGACAACCTCGATCGGAACCGAATCTCTATTTTTCTCGATATTCTGAGGGGTGACGACATGGGCCAGTCGATCATTACCGCGGCGCGAAAGGACATCTTTCATGGTATTATTGACTTTTCGAATACCCGAGACCGGTTAATAGAAATAACCGAGGCTGTCATGGCCGAGACCTTCGCTGCCAAGGCGAAGGATTAGCGCTGCGCGTGCCGTCCGAGACCATTAGTTCTAAGATCATGAGAGCATATTCTAAAAGAAACGCATTCCTGTTTGCTTCTGCGGCGGTTGTCGCCCTCGCCGGATGCGTCGTGTCACGCAATCCGATCACGGGAAACAAGCGCGCCTATGGCTACTCATGGCAGCAGGAGGTCGAACTGGGCCGGAATGCGGATGCCCAGATCCAGTCTCAGTACGGTCTCTACCAGGGGCCGGATCTCGCGCAATATGTCGACTCGCTCGGTCAGGCGCTCGTCGAAGTCAGTCATCTGAGAAGACCGGGCGCCGAATCTGAATGGCAGGCGACGAAATTTTATTTTCGGGTGCTGGACAGCCCTGTCGTGAACGCGTTCGCCCTGCCCGGCGGTTTCGTATACGTCACCCGCGGTCTGCTTGCGCATCTGGGAAACGAGGCCCAGCTAGCTGTTGTTCTCGGCCACGAGATCGGGCACGTGGCCGGAAGGCACGCATCTAAGCGCGCGGCGGGTCAACTGTTCGGACAGGCCCTCCTGCTCGGGGGCGCCATCGGTGGGCAACTTCTGCTGGGTGGCAATGCGGCGTCTGAAATCCTCAACTACGGATCCGCCGCAACACAGCTGCTCTTCCTACGCTACGGCCGGGACGATGAGCGCGAGGCGGACCGGGTCGGCGTCGAGTACGCCGCTATGGGAGGGTACGATGCGGCCCACGGCGCCGACTTTTTCAGGACCCTGAAGCGCCTCGGCCAACAGTCAGAAAATGACATTCCGTCCTTCCTTTCGACGCATCCCGATCCGGGCGAGCGCGAGGCAACGATCGGCGAGCAGGCCGCGATCTGGGCCGCTCGATTGCCGTCGGACAAAGTGAAAAGGGCCAACTATTTCAGCCGGATCGACGGAATGGTATTCGGCCATAATCCGAGACAGGGCTTCGTCCGCGACGGAAGGTTCTATCATCCGGATATGGCGTTCGAGTTTCCCGTTCCCGCCGGCTTTCAAGTCAACAATAAGCCTCAACAGGTCGTTCTTTTTTCGGGGGACCAGAAGGCCGCCCTGATCATGGAAATCGATTCCGAACACGCGACGGCCCGAGAGGCGGCGTCGGCTTTGTCGACGACGGAAGGACTGAGAGTCGTTGAGAGCGGGATCGGAAATGCGAACGGGCTTTCGGCCCGGTACGTGGTTGCCGACATGCAGATCTCAAAAGGCAAGCCGATTCGACTGAGGGCTCACTTTGTGGATTACAACGACTCGGTTTACTCCTTCCTGGGTTTTGCCCTGAAAGATGACTTCGGAGCCTACGACGGCTATTTCCAGACGTCTATGAGGGGATTTAGGAGATTGATCGACGCTTCAATCCTGGCGATCGAGCCCAACCGGATCGACATCCAGGTTGCTCGTGATCCAAGCACTTTCCAGTCGGCTCTTCCGACGCCTCTCCCGCCGGGCGTATCCTCTACGATGCTCGCTATCCTGAACCAGCTCGAACTATCGGACGTGCTGGTCCCCGGACAGATGTTTAAACTGGTGCGATAACGCCGGGAAAAAAGTAGATCGACCTATTCCTCGTTTTCGCGAGGAGGAATCAAGACGGCTTCTCCCCCGACGGCGATCTTTTTGCCGAGGTACACATAGACGCGCATTCGGACGTGACCGTACTTGTCGATCTTCTCTGCAACCCGGACTTCGACCGTAATCTCGGACCCGACCGGAACGGGACGAAGGAATTTGGACGATATCGAGACGGCGATGCTTCCGGCGCCCGGGAAATCCCTTCCGAGCACCTTTGAAATGATGCCCAGCAGGAGTACGCCATGAACCACGGGTTGACCGAATCGGGTCTGGGCGGCGAACTCGGGATCGATATGTATGGGGTTGTCGTCTCCCGATACGTCGGCAAACATCTGAACGTCTTCCGCCGTTATGACTCGCTTTACGGAGAAGGAATCTCCGACCTGAAGTGATTCGTACGTATTCATAGAAAAAGGGCTGATGGATAGATTCCGGAGGAATGGTGCGCCGGAATACGAAGGCGGAAAACGCGAGAAGATAAGATTCGCCGCTGCGCCGGACAATTTTACAAAGTAATTATCATATTACGCAGCCAAAAGATGAACATCGACGTTTTAAACAGATTGGTTAAAACCGGAATCCTTTGAATCGACGGCCGAAAGTCAGTTGTCTGCTGGTTACCGCGAACCGTTTGCACCTCTGCAGACGGGCCATCCGGTGTTATCAGAATCAAACGTATCCGAACAAGGAACTGGTCGTCATCGACGACGGGAACCAGGACCTGAGCCCCATTTTTTCGGTCCTTCCCGCGGACGAGTTGATCTATGTGAGAATCGAGCCGGATTTGGATAATGTTCTCGGAAAGCTTCGAAACGTGGCTCTCGAAACGGCGACCGGAGAGTACATGGCCCAGTGGGACGACGACGACTGGTATCATCCAGAGCGACTTGAGCGGCAGGCGAGCGTACTGGACAACGGGATGGATGCGTGCGTACTGGGTGCGGCACTCATGCATCTGGATACCGAAGAGTTTTTCGATCATCCCTACGTCGGAATCCTCAAGGATGGTGTTCCCGGCACCATCATGCATCGCCGCGATTGTCGGATTCGGTATCCCGAACTACCGAGAGCAGAAGACACGGTCTTCCTGAACGCCTGGCTCGGAAGAAGATTCACACGCCTCCCGGATTCGGAGTATTACCTCTTCATCAGATGCTTTCACGGAAAAAATACATGGGAAGAGTCGCACTTCCTCTCGCGCATGCGTAACACGTTTCCGGACCTTCTATCCTATCTGTGGTACCGGTACGCCCGCAGGGACCTCTTCGAGCACGGGAGATTCAAGATCGGGGAAACCGGCCGGGAGGTGTTTGCGGCTTATCTGAAGGATTCCATCGATCTGGATATTCTGAAACCCGGCGGTGCCGGACGCCCTTCCTGAGGCCAACGAAAACGTATTATGGACCAGATATTCCTGAAATTGAGGCCCTTTATCCGAGGCGTGGTCACGCACGCATACACGGTGTTGATCATTGCGATTCTGATATCCGTGGGGGCTTTCAGCCTCGCCAGGAAGCTGTCGATCGATACGGATCTGGCCAACCTGATTCCACCTGAATACCCAAGCGTACAAGCTCTCGAGAAACTTCGAGAAACGGTTGGAGGAGAGAGCGAGGCGGCCGTCGCGATCGAAAGCCCATCGTTCGAGGCCAATCGGGCGTATGCAGAAGTGCTCATACCCGAGGTGCTCAGTCTGAAGGGTGAGGGCTACGACGAGCCGTATTTTCGCCGCGTCGAATACCGAAAGGATGTCACGTTTCTGAAAGACAACGCTCTGTATTTCGCGACGCCGGCTGAACTCGACATGTTGCAGGAGTTCCTCGACGACAAGATCGAGGAGGCGAAACTGGACGCCAATCCGTTCTTCTTTGATCTGGATGACGAAGACGACGAAGTGTCGAGTACGGACTCGCTGGCGGATGAACTGGACGCGCTCTACGACGAAATCGTCTCGAAAGAGTATCCCATCTCGGATGACAGCACGACGCTCGTGCTGCGCTTCTACCCGAGTGGACCCCAGTCCAATATCAGCTTTATCCGAGATGCCTATCGGGACCTTGAGTCGCTCGCCGCATCGCTTGCGCCGGCATCTTTCCACCCGGAGATGAAAATCACAACCGCCGGACGGATGATGAGGCAGATGATCGAGGTCACAACCATTCAGAACGACGTGCTGAAATCGTTCGGAGCGGGTGTTTCAGCCGTGTTGCTAATGGTGATCCTCTACTTCTTTTACAAGTCCTATCGCGCCCGAGCTGCCGGGCGTTTCGATAGGCGCGTATTCCTGGCCCTGCTACCACGGATCCCGATTATGGCGATGGTGATCGGTCTTCCTCTGATCATGAGCCTCATGTGGACCTTCGGAGCAGCTTATCTGGCCTTCGGTAAATTGAATCTGATGACCACAACGCTCGGTCTCGTGCTGTTCGGACTCGGGATCGACTACGGGATTCATTTCTACGCTCGGTACTCGGAAGAGCGGGCCCTTGGAAAAACGGTGATAGACGCCATCGAGACCACCTTCGCGAGCACCGGGCAGGCGATTTCCATAGGTGCGCTGACAACTGCCGGCGCCCTGTACATTCTGGTCCTTGCCGACTTTCGGGGCTTCAGCCAGTTCGGTTTCATCGCCGGCACCGGAATCATTTTCGCGCTCATGGCGATGCTCGTCGTGATGCCGGCCCTGCTGGCCGTGTTCGAGAAGGTCGGACTGCTCAACCTGGAGGCCGCAGAAACGTCCCGAGGGGGAGCGACTGCAGACAGACCTTTCCCGGCAACGCGACCGATTCTGATTGGCAGTGTTCTGGCGATCATCGCGGCCGTAGTCATGCTTCCGAGGGTTTCTTTCGAATACCGGTTCGGCGTACTGGAGCCGACGTACGAGGAATATGGTGAGCGGCTCGGTATCGTGCGGCGTGTCTACAATGACCGCCGCCGGAGAAACCCGGCATATGTCGTTGTGGACTCACCCGATGAGGTTCCTGCGATCGTCGATGCCGTTAACATGATAATAGATGCGGATACGACGTCGCCGACGATCAAGCGCGTCGAGTCTCTGCAGGACAGGTTTCCCATGACTCCTCAGGCACAGGAAGACCGGCTAATGCGGCTCCGTGAAATCCGGGACCAGCTGTCCAATCCGTTCATAGAGAGCGACGACTCGGAAGAAATCGAGCGGCTGCGTAGGGCGACGAGCACCACCGAGGCGATCGAATTCGAGGACGTACCGGAGTTTTTGAAGAAGCAGTTTACGTCGAAGACAGGAGAGCTCGGGAATTTCGTCATCATATATCCGTCTGTCGGGCTATCGGACGGAAGGATGTCGATAGCATTTTCAGAAGACGTCGGACGGCTGGAGACCGCCGACGGCAAGGTCTATCACGCCGGTTCGACGTCGCTGGTGGCCGCCGATATGCTCAAACTGATGAGGCGAGAGGCTCCGTGGATGGTACTGGCGGCGTTTGTCATCGTAGCAGGCCTCATGTTCGCGAATTTTGGCTCCGTCCGGTGGGCGCTTTTAGCACTGCTTCCTCTCGTGGTTGGCATCCTGTGGATGCTGCTGCTCATGGAGGTCTTCGCGATCAAACTGAATTTCTACAACCTGATCGTTCTGCCCGCTGTTCTCGGAATCGGTAACGATGCGGGAGTCCACCTGGTCCATCGTTACCGGGAAGAGGGAAAGGGATCGATCATGCGCGTCTTGCGATCGACCGGAGAGCACGTCACGATGGGATCGCTAACGACGATGATGGGTTTCGCCGGACTGCTCCTGAGTTTTCATCCCGGGCTGAACACGATTGGTCAATTGGCTGTGGCCGGGATTGGCTCCACACTGCTCGCAGCGCTCTTATTTCTACCTGCGATCTTGCAGTACCTGGAGTCGAGGCGCCCTCACGAGAGTCCCGAAAGCACCTCGGCGTAGCGTGCGGCGATGGAATCCCAGCTGAACGTGCTCCGCGTGTAAGCGAGCGCCTTTTCCTTTGCCTCAATCAAAGCGGCAGGATCCTGCTCGAAGGCCGCGATCACGGTCGCGAAACCCGCAGCGTCACCGGACTCGACGAACCGACCGTTTTCGCCTTCCTGAATGACTTCGGTAATCCCCTCAAGACGGGAGGCGACGGTCGGGAGGGCGTTCACCCCGGCCTCGAGCATCACGATTCCGAATCCTTCCATGTCCCCCGGGACCGGAATATTGGGCATGATAAAAATATCCGATCCCCGGTAGAGCGCACGCAGTTGTATGTCGGAAACCTTTCCGAGCAGGCGCACGCGTCCCCCCAGACTACGCTCTTCGACTTTCCGGAGAATGGCATTTCTCTCCGGACCGTCTCCGGCGAGCCAGTAGTGTACCCGTTCGGGCAGACGAGGCATCACGCTGTCGACGAACCAGGCGAACCCTTTTCTTCGAACCTGTCGGCCCACGCTGCAGAGCAGCAAAGCGTCGTGTGGCAGGTCTTTTGCCAAAAAACCGAAACAGCCGAGCAGGTCGGAGCGCATCTGACGCGGATCCGAGGGGCCTGCGAATCGCGACGTGTCTACGCCGTTATGAACGACAAAAACCTTCTCTTCTTCGAGTCCGCGCTTGCGGCATGCATCCGCGGTCGCTCGACTTACGGGCAATACGGCGTCGACGACCGCGAAGACACGCCTTACGATATACTGGTAGGGCGCAAACGGCATGGTCACGTCCTGCCCGTGAACGATAACGGCCGTGACCACATCGTGGCGCTTCAGAAACGGTCCGAGCGGGATCGTGAGCGTCGCAGTAACCATGGAAGAGAAGAGAATCGTATCGATCTCTCCCTTAGCCGCTTTCCATTTCAGTCGGAGATACGAAGAAAAGAGGAACGGAAGGATCCTGACGTAAATCCATCGCCAGGACGCTTTCAGATCGATGGACTGTGGAGGATTGTCG
>JACZYK010000235.1 GCA_022571135.1 Bacteroidota bacterium | reverse complement strand
TTGCCCGTAGACGATTACACGCTCGCACCTCTCCATTTCCTCATGAAGGGCGTGATTGATGGCGTCGACCATTACGATCGATTCTCCGTTCGGCTCGGTGCTTTCGTATTCAAGATCCAGAGCGCCGCCGTACACGATGTGCGTGACTGCGTCTTGCGGTTCGGGATCGGCCTGCGCGTCCGCCCAGACCGACGCTTCGTCGACCGTCGCTACGACTTCCTTCCGCATCGATGCGATCTGTTCGTCTGAGAGTATACCCGCCCCCGTCAGTTGCATTTCGA
Organism: Bacteroidota bacterium; assembly: GCA_022571135.1. Classification (GTDB taxonomy): domain Bacteria; phylum Bacteroidota; class Rhodothermia; order Rhodothermales; family UBA10348; genus JACZYK01. The sequence continues at coordinate 4,205 of JACZYK010000235.1, read as the reverse complement.
GGCGGTGGATCGGGTCCTCGCTCTGGTCCACGGCGAGTTCTTCCTCGGTCCGATACTTGGCGTGGTTGTCGGACGACGAATGAGGCAAGAGCCGAACGACATCGGCAACAAGGCAGACAGGGCCTTCACACGAGCGAACGTGCTCCAGGGCTGCCGTCGCGACGGCGTAAGATTGGAAGAAGTCCGTGCCATCGAAGCGGGCCCTTTTCAGCCCCTCATAACCCCTGGCCAGCTTATAGGCTGTGCCGCCGGCCGTTTGATCGGCCACCGGGACCGAGATCGCATACTTGTTATCCTCGACCAGGAAGAGAACGGGAATCTTCGATCTCGCAGCCCAGTTCAGGGCTTCGTGGAAATCGCCCTGGGACGTAGCGCCATCGCCGCACGAACAGAAGACGTAGGCATCCGAGTCCTGCCTCATCAGAGCAAGTCCTGCGCCTACCGCAGGCATGAACTGGGCGCCAACGGAGGACGAAATGGGAAGGATATTGCGCTCGCGGCTGCTGAAATGCTCGCCCATCTGCCGGCCACCCGAGTTCGGATCATCCGCCTTGGACAGGTGAAAAAGCATGACATCTTTAGCCGTTCCGCCCAGCATCAGGTACATCATGAGATCCCGGTAGTACATGCTGAACCAATCGTGACCCGGCTTCGAAAGGAGTCCTATCGCCGCCTGAACGGCTTCGTGTCCGGCGCATCCGATGTGAAAGAATCCTTTTCCCTGTTTGAGCAGGGTAAGCATCTTGTCATCCAGGCGTCGCGACAGGAGCATGGTGCGGTAAACATGGAGAAGCGTCTCTGGATCGAAATCCTCCGGACCGACCGGTGTGATGTCAAAATCACCCTCATACGTGTCGTAAGAATTGATGTCCAGCTGTACGACGAGGGCTTCCACGGCACCGTTTCCGGAAACAGTGGTCTTACCGTTCTTTTTTGCCTTCGACGTCTTACTCATGTCGGTATGCTTTACTTCCGACTCGTGTGACGGCACCAGTTCCGCCGCGCACACCTGGTCTGGATTCTGTCGCGTTTACGCCCACACCTCCCCAAATGTTTGCGGTGGAGGCGAGGATCTCCTGATTCACGCCTCGGTGTCGCCGTTCTCGGACGGCGCGAAAGGCAGTTCGAACCAGAAGCGGGTTCCCCGTCCAACCGTGCTTTCCACATTGATCTGTTCGCCGTGTGCGTGGAGTATCTGCTTGACGATGCTCAGACCGAGACCCGTTCCGCCCCGCTTCCGGGACCGGTCCGGATCGACACGGTGGAATCTCTCGAATATGCGCTCCAGATGATCTTCCGGAATGCCGCGACCGAGGTCCACAACCTCGATTCGGACTTTGTCGAGATGTCTTCTGAATCGCAGTCGCACGGCTCCTTCGTCGGAGTAGGCAATCGCATTGTCGATCAGGTTGACGAGTACCTGCCGGATTCGCCCTCTGTCGGCGTTGACCTGTACAGGAGCATTTTCCATCACGAGCTCGATTCCCTTGTGTTCTGCCTTGCCGATCATGAACTCATTCACATCGAGACTGAGATCCCTCAGATCGAAGACGACGGGCTTTATGAGGTCCTCTTGGTACTCGAGGCGGGCAATTTCGATCAGATCACTGAACAGGTTGTTCAGTCGCTCCAGGTTCAGGAGTCCCTTTTCCGCATAGAATCTGCGCTGTTGCTCCGTCAGTGACGGCGAGGCAAGGGCCTCGAGATATCCTCCTACTGAAAAGATGGGATTTCTGACCTCGTGGGATACGTTCCCGATGAACTCATTCTGAAGTTGGGCCAGGCGCTGCAGTTCTCCAATTTTTTCCCTGAAGGCATCGGACATCTGATTCAGGCTCTCCGCGAGGTCCTGAAACTCCGAAGCCCGCGAATCGACGATGATTTCTTCTGTCAGATCGCCAGCGCTTATGCTGCGGGCGCTGTTGCGGATAGCTTTCAGCGGCTTAGTCACCTGTCCTGCGGCTATCCAGGCCCCTATGACGGCCAACAGCAGTGCCATCATCATGGCTACGATGAGGGTCATCTGGATGCGGCGCACGAGGGCAAAAAGCGGTGGTTCCGGATGTCCGATCCGTACCACTATTCCCGATCCAGGACGCTTGACGGCGGTAAAATACGTGTGGATTCCGGCATCCAGTCGCTCGGCGAATTGAACCGATGCGCCGGACGAGAACCTCATCTCTTCGCGTGAGTGCAGCCGGCCGTCACTGAGGATCTGCCCGCCGTAGATATCGATAAGGACGGAATCAAACGAGACGACCGTGATGCGAAGGCCCGTATAATCGGCGATGTCCCGGATGGTGGCAATTCTCTGCGCGGACGAGGGCGTCGATTCGACGATCTCGGCGATCCGAAGCGCCTCCTGTTCAGTGGTCTGATGAAACGCTTCCTGAACTTCGTTCCTCAGAATGAACGTGATGTACAGCCATACCGCAACGACGGCGATTCCGACGAAAAACAGGAATGTCAGAACCATCCATGTCTGCGTGGATGCTCGCGATGGAAAAGCACGCTCGAAGAACCGGGCAGCATCCGACCGAATTCGGGACATCACGAAAAACCGTTGTGTCGAGGCAAAGAGACGAACGTTGAATTCAGCTGCGCAACGGCGACGCTACGACTCCTCGCTGACTCCTTCTTCGACAAAGCGGTAGCCAACCCCGCGTACCGTCTGAATGTGCTGGGCAAAAGACCCCAGTTTTTCTCTCAGGTTTTTGATGTGAGCGTCAACCGTCCTCTCGGTGACCATCATGGCGTCTTTCCAGATGGTTTCCAGAAGCTGCTGCCGCGTGAATGCTTTCCTGGGATGCCGAACGAGGTATCGAACGAGTTCGAATTCCGTTAACGTAAGCCCGAGATCGGTCCCGTCGAGCGACGCACGATACTCATCTTCGAAAATCGTCAGGTTGTTCACCTGCAGCGTGCGGCTCTCTTCGATGCCGGCTCTTCGCAGGACGGCCTTCACGTTCGCCACGATGATCTGCGGCGAGACGGGTTTGGTCAGATACAGGTCGGCGCCCAGCATGAGCCCCTTGATCTGATCATCCTCTTCGCTCTTGGCCGAAAGGAATATGATCGGAATAGTCTCCGTCTCCACTCTAGAACGCAGTTTGCGGCAGACCTCATAGCCGTCCATTTCCGGAAGCATAATGTCGAGGACAATCAGGTCAATATCTGAAGTGACTTTCGCCATGGCCTCGATCCCCGAATAGGCCTTGTGTACGTTGAAGCCCTCCTGACTCAGGAAATGACCGATGACTTCAACGATGTCTTCCTCATCGTCGACGAGAAGGATGTGGAGTTCTGATGGTTCGAAAGTGCTTGCCATGGCGCATTGCTGAGTGTCGCTTCACTCGAAACTCGAAAAAACGACGTTAAACAGTTCAAAAGATTATTATTCTTGCGATTTTGGAATATACGACTATCCGCAGGAAAATCGGTTCAGTTCGATTCGCGGCCTTCGTCGCCCACATAGATTCTGGGAACGCGCGCAGTAATTCCACAGACGATCTCATACGGGATGGTTTCCGCGAGATGGGCAAGCTCGATTGCCGTCGGGCCGTGTTCGCCGAAGAGAATCACCTCATCGCCCGGTTTCAGTTGCGCATCGGATCCGTCAGGTGGTCCGATATCGACCATCAGCATATCCATGCAAACGGCGCCCACGACTGGATACCGATGTCCATTTACGGTAACCGAGGACCGACCGGAAAGGATTCTTGGATAGCCATCCGCATAACCCGCCGCTATGGTAGCGATACGCGTCTCCTGAGGCGCATGCCAGCGGCAACCGTACGAGATCGGGGTCCCCTTTTGAACCGTTTTAACGTGCGATACCGTCGCCTCGAGTGTCATTATCGGGCGCAGTATGTCTCCGAGAAGCGCTGGAGGTAGATCCAGCAGGCCATAGAGCGAGATTCCGACGCGGGCGTATTCGATCAGGGCCGGATCCACACTCTCGGGCAGCGAGAATATGGCGGCGCTGTTGGCGGCGTGAATCGGAGCCGGCAATGATCCAATTTCATCGAGTAAGGCACAGAGGCGATCCCACTGCTTCCTGGCAAACGTTGAGACCGGATCATCAGCAGTGGCGAAGTGCATCCAGATTCCCACAAGCTCGATATCGGGGAGGCGTTCGATTTCCCGAAGCACGGCGACGAATTGTCCAGGCTGGACGCCGAGGCGTCCCATTCCGGTATCGACCT
>JACZYK010000234.1 GCA_022571135.1 Bacteroidota bacterium | reverse complement strand
CCTTCCACGGGTGCGGCGGACTTGAGGGCATTTTTGTCCGTGGGATTCAATCCCTGGACTCCGGAACAAGGTTGGGTGGGTGGCCGGGCTTCTCCACGCCAAGGGATCGGCCGGACCGCCTCCGGCAGCAGGAGACAGTGTCGCGGGGGAAGGAACGGCGGACGTGCGAGAAACCGCGCGCCCGCCATTCGAGACTTAGGGGTTAGCCGCGCTCATACACCAGCTTCAATTCGCGCTCCGCCGAGGCGATGGAACTCTGGGTGGAATCCCCCTTGGCCACGCGGGCGAACACGGAACTGGCGCTGAGCGCTTGGAAAAACACAGTGGCCACGCTCGACGGACTGGGACGGCACACCGACGGTCTCGTCGTTCATTCAGATCAGGACTCTGTGTACAGGAGCCATGACTATCTGGAACAGTTGCTCATTAAAGAGGACGTGCGGATCTCGTACTCGGAGCGCGGTTGCAAAGATAATCCGTGGATCGAATCGTTCTGGGGCCGTATGAAAACAGAAATAGGCTCGCAAATCGTCGAAGCCGAGACGATGAGTGAACTTAGAAGCATCATCGCCAAACGAATCACATACTACAACACCCGGCGGCGACACTCCATGATTGGAAATCAGGTGCCGCTGGATTATCTACTCAACAACAGGGAGGATACCGACAATCCGTTAGCCAAAACAGGCTCCTGAACTACTACGAAAATTGGGGCACGGATCCCCAGGAAGACATACTGACATGGCAGGTAAAAAAGTCCGCTTCGGTAGCGCGAACGCGACGCTATTCATAGACGAAGTTAAATCGCGGGTTGCCGATTACTTTTCGACGTCCGGCATCTCAAAACATGCTGATTGGCGCATGGTCGTCAAGACCGTGCTCATACTTGCGCTCGCGATCGGATCCTACGGTCTGATAATCAGCGGCCAGTTCGCGCCCCTGCAAATGCTCGGCCTCGCTTTCCTGATGGGTATCGGTGTGGCCGGGATCGGTTTTTGTATCTCCCACGATGCGCTGCACGGCGCCTACTCGTCAAATCCGACCGTCAACAAGGTCCTGGGGTACACATTCGATTTTCTCGGAGCCAACAGCTACATGTGGAAGATCACGCATAACGTGATCCATCACACGTACACGAACATTCCGGGAGTTGATGAAGACCTCATGATCTCACCACTTCTGCGGCTCTCACCGAAGGCGCCGTTGAAATGGTACCATCGCTTCCAACAGTTTTTCGCGCTTCCGGCCTACAGCCTCGCCACCATTAACTGGCTGTTCGGGAAGGACTTTCAGCAATTCTTAAAAACGGATATAGGTCCGTATACCAATAAAAAGCATCCGGCGCGAGAAATCTGGACGCTTATATGGACGAAGATTACCGTGTATGCCTACATGATCGTGATACCGCTTCTGGTGCTCGACATTTCGTGGTGGCAGTTCCTGATCGGATTTTTTGCGATGCACATGACCGCCGGAGCAATACTCGGGGTCATTTTCCAACTGGCACACGTCGTCGAGGGACCTGAATTTCCGATGCCGGATGACGACGGAATGATTGAGAACACCTGGATCATACACGAAATGGAGACCACGGCCAACTTTGCCCGAAAAAACAAGTTGCTTTCCTGGTACGTCGCGGGGCTGAACTACCAGATCGAACACCATCTCTTCCCGCAGATCTGCAGCATCCACTATCCCGAAATCAGTAAGATTGTAAGGGAAATGGCCAAGAAACACGGGATTGCTTACCACGAACATCCGACGCTCCGGGCGGCCATGCGCTCGCATTTTGATATGCTTACGCGGCTCGGTCGGCCCGATACGACGCCCGCCTTTGCGACCTGATATCCAGGCCACGAAAATCCGTCAAGCTGCGGCGCATTATTTTCGTCATTATCGTGTCTTGGGAGGCCGGTCAAGGCTCTACGGAATGGTTTGGCCGTAGCCTTCGTCAAACAGGTACCATGCGTCTCGAGAGGGCCACCCCGTATTTTCCCCGCAGACGTCTAAAACGAAAGTCGCATAAGGACTTCCCGATGAAACACAAGTTTTCCTCAGCGGGCCCGCTGGCGGCGCTGGTCCTTATTCTCTTCGCCCCGATTCTTGAGGGAGCGCTAGCTTATGGGCAGGGTTTCCGGGGAGGCCCCGGGCAACGCCTGCAAGCAGCCGGACTTGAGATAGGCAGTAGCCTGCCGGCCGATCTCTCGGTCTTCGACGTTTCGCGAAAAAAAGTTAATCTGAACGAACTGCTTCAGGGGCACTATACCGTTCTCGTCAGCGGTTGCCTCACCTGTCCCGCCTTTCTGAGGAGTTATCCTGGCGTGGAAGCGGTACACCGCGACTATGCCGGCCAGGACGTCCAGTTCTATTATCTGTACAAGACGCTGGCCCACCCGGAAAACAAGGGCTATGTGCAAGCCTTCACGATCGAAGAGCGATTCGCCCATATCGAAGAGGCAAAGATGAGACTGGGCACGCAGATCCCGTGGCTCGCCGACCCGATGTCGAACGAAGTAACCGACACGTTCGGCACCACTCCCAATTCAGAATTCATCTTTGACCCGCAAGGAAAGATCGTCCACATGCAAGTTTGGAGCGACGGCAGGCAGCTTCGAGAGGCTCTGGAAGGACTGTTCGGTCCCGTCGAAAAGCCTACCGAGATAGCCGATCTCCAGTTGCCTGACGTCATTCCGGTGCGTTCGATTGCACAAGGCGTAGTTGAGCGCGTAACCATACCGGAGACGCTGATTCCCATACTGATCGATCCCCAGGTCGATGGCTCTACGTTCTACGTGAAACTGCGGGCGGAGGTCGATGATGCGCTCCTGCGGACGGGAAGTGGCCAGATGTACCTCGGCTTCCATCTCGATCCCATTCACCACGTGCATTGGAATAACCTCGTCGATCCGGTTTCCTATGAGGTGACGTCGCCGGAGGGGACCACCGTTACGCCGCCGTTCGATTCGGCCCCGACGGTCGAACAGGTAAGCGACAATGATCCCCGGGAGTTTCTGGTGGATGTAACAGAGTGGGAGGCTGATGAGCCCATTTCGTTAACGGTCGACTACTACGCCTGCGATGAAGAGGAGCGTTGGTGCACGGCGGTCTCGCAAAACTACACGATCCATCTGGAGAGAGACCCGTTCGGAGGGGGCGTTATTGGCAGATCTTTTCGGGGACGAGGACGCGGAAACCCCAGTGGAAACGGTCGTGGCGTAAGCGTGCAGCAAATGATGCGATTCGACGCAAACGGAGACGGTAGAATCAGTCTCGAGGAGGCGCCGGATCGTCTCCAGGAACGATTCGAAAGCATGGACGCGAACGACGACGGCTACATCGACGAGGACGAGATGAAACGGCTGATCGAGCGCATACGCCGTCGCCCGGGCGGGTGAGCATCCGCAGGGATTGACGCCCTTCGGATCGGCTGCTCCGAAAAACGCCTTAATGCCGTCGCACTTGAAACGCTGGGGAGTAATTTCGTAATAAAGTGACAAGGCAACGGAATAAATGGGTCGTTTCCTTGGTCGCCCTAGTGCTGGCCGGATGCATGGGTCCGCGCCATGTCTCCTTTCCTACACGGGACGGCGGTGTTGTCCATGCCGACGTCTATGGAGAAGACGAACGCGCGGTTGTGCTGGCCCATGGAGGTCGGTTCAATAAGGAGAGTTGGTCAGCACAGGCGCAAACGTTGGTTGGGGCCGGATTCCGTGTCATTGCCATAGACTTCCGCGGGCGCGGCCAGTCGCGAGGCGGACCGGGGTCCAGATCTCCTGATGACGGGGTCCACTTCGATGTCCTGGCGGCGACGGTTGATGACCCCGAGCAATTGACGGGCCGGAAGCTATTCATCCTCACCCGCGAAGACGTCAGTGGCGGGGGCGTGCCGCGCTTACCGGAGATTCGTGAGCAGTGCGATCACGCCCCGGACCCGAAAGAGTTGGTGATCTTGGAGGGCTCAGCCCATGCACAGTTTGTTTTTGAGATAGATTAGGGCGAGCGGCTGATGCACGAGATCCTTCGTTTTCTTTCGGAGCAATAGCTTCGCCTCTGCTGGGACCGACAGTGGGCTAAGATCCTGTAGGTTTTACAAGTGAAAGATACTCTACTAAACCGGGGCCACTCCATTCGTAGCTCTGGCCCTAAATAAACGGGTCGCGGATGATGGCCTTTCCGATGAATTCCTCACGGGCCTGATCTATATCGATGCTGACTATCTGGACGCTGTCGGCATGAGCCTTGTTGCCGGTGATGACTTTTCAAAAGAATCATGACACGGCGTCGAAGAGAGAACTCTTAATTAATGAAATCCTGGTTGACGTTTTGCCACCAGTCGATCAAGTTGGCTCGGAGCGATCATCCAGAAATGCTGCGATACGAATAGATGATGTTTTCTTTTCACCGGATGGTCGAGCGTTTAGATACTATAGTAGGACCGCCCAGTTATTGATTTGCAGGCTATACTGCCTGTTGTAATCAAAAACAAAATAACCGAACGGTCCCATGAGC